>JAFZZV010000217.1 GCA_017828855.1 Oscillospiraceae bacterium
AACTTCGAAGGCGCGACCGGACTTCCCGTCAGGATGTGGGCTATCTGCGAGGAATAACGGACTAACAGAGAAACATAAGAGCTCTGCAGTTTTTTGCGCTGCAGAGCTCTTTTTTCTTATCTGCCGGTAAAGTCAGAGGCGGTCATGATCCTATCGCGAATAGGACTTCCGGAAGAAGCTGCTTCTTGCGGCTCATGACACCGGGCATGTCATATATCAGCTTTTCCTTCTGTCCGTAGGAAAGCTTTTTGTTTGCTTTATAGTCGGTGCACAGAAGGACACTGTGCTCGCTCAGCACGTTAGTGATCATCAGGACTGCCCAGTCAAGGCCGTTCTTGACTCGCACCCTCTCCAGAGCATCCAGATACGCTTCGCTGTACTCCCCGAGGTCATCCAGAGTGGTGACCTCGCACTGCCCGATACCTACCTTCACGCCTTTTTCGGTGTAAGTTTTGAAGTCAGAAGTAACGGCGGTCTCGGGGTCTCTCGTCTTCAGCCCTTCGGTATTGCTGAACATCGCAAGACCGAACTCTTCGGTCTCTTCACCGCAGATCGAGGAAAGTGCCGAGGCAGCCTCTTCATCGATGCTCGTGGTAGTAGGGCTCTTGAGGATCAGTGTGTCGGCAATGATCCCGGTCAGCAGAATCCTGGCGGTATCGGGATCGGGAACGATCCCGTTCCTTCTGAACAGCTGGTAGACGATCGTGCAGGTGCTTCCGAGAGGTTCTGCGTCTATGAATATCGGCAGATCAGTCCGCACGGCGTCAAGCCTGTGATGATCGATTATCTCTACCACTGCAGCGGTCTCGATCCCCCTGATGCTCTGCCCGGGCTCGTTATGGTCCACGAGGATGACCTTGTAGCTAGGAGTGTCCAGGAAGCATCTCCTGGTCACGTATCCGGCATATCCGTTCTCGTCAAACACGGCGATGCCGCGCTTTGACGAGGAATAGAACACAGCTTTTGCATCCTCGAAAAGGTCATTTGTGTTCAGAGGTTCCACCTGCTCGGTCATCAGCTCGCTGATGGACGGGATCCTGCTTATGGATCCTTCTTCCGAGAGATGCAGCAGCATCCATGCCGCGATGTCGTCTACGGTGATCAGACCGGCGTACTCGTCTCCGTCAAAGACCGGAGTCGCGGAGGGATTGTGCTCGCTGTATGAGTGAGCCAGTACGTTCAGCGATCCCGAGATGTCGATCTTCTCGCCGAACTGCAGCATTACATCGCTGACCTTGGGGTAGATGTCCCTCTTATAAGGCGGCGGGGTAATGTTCAGAGAAGCGAGTATGCGCTTCGCGCTCTCGCTCAGATGGCCGGGCCTTACGGGAATGTATCTGTTGTCCGGGTCGGTACGGTTCTTAAGTACCGCGTACGCTGCAGCGCTGCATACGCTGTCCAGATCCGGGTTTCTGTGTCCGGTGATATAGATATCGCCCATAGCAGTCTCCTTTGCCGCTGTATCAGTATTGTTTCATGATCGACAGAAGTTTCTCATAAACGGGAATGATCTGTTCCTCTTTCGTTTCCGCAATTATCTGGGCTTCGCTCCTCCACCCCACGGCAGAATTCTCATCCTCCTTGACTTTCAGAGGAAGGTCCCTGTCAGCCTCGAACAGATAGGTCAGGTTGAAATGAAGATGAGGGGATACTATCGCGGAATCCTTTATGTGCGCGCTGACATTGAGGACTTCCAGCGACACGGGATCCCCGCACAGGAATGATAGAGAGCTGATCCCTGTCTCCTCACATGCTTCCCTGAAGGCTACAGCTGCCAGATCACCGTCGCCGTCCGCATGACCGCCGAGCCATGCCCACGACCTGTATATGTTGTGATAGGCCATAAGAACGCCTGACCTCAGGGGATCCGTGACCCATGCGGAGGCGGTAAAATGCGCTACCGTGTCATCTCGGGACAGGGCATCTCTGCCGCTGTCGAGATAGCGGAGGATCTGCCTCCTGTCCGCCGCTTCCCTCTCGGTCCTGGGGACATATCCGTATACCGTCTGACGCACAGCGTCGCCATGAAGGGACATTTGCTTATCCTTTCCAACGTCATTGTCTAAGGTGATTATACCAAATCATATGCGGTATGTTTGACGGCGGCTGCAGACAGGACATACAATTTATTCATAAGGAAAAAACAACATGTTATTAATGTGCAAGGAGAGAAAGAGTTGATCACAAGAACATTTGAAGACCTTACTTTCCCCATGTTCGGGTTCGGACTCATGAGGCTTCCCAACAAGGAAGACGGTGAACTGGACTGGGAGAAGTCTGTTGAGCTGGTAAGATACGGATACAACAAAGGCATCAGGTATTTCGATACGGCATGGCCGTATCTGGGAGGTAATTCCGAGAGGATAGCCGGAGAGGCTCTCTCCGTCTTCCCGAGAGAAAGTTATCTTCTTGCGACGAAGTTCCCCGGACACAGAGTACCGGCCGGAACGAAGCCTTCCGAGATCTTTGAGCAACAGCTGGAAAAATGCAAGACCGATTATTTTGATTTCTATCTGCTGCACAACGTCAGCGAAGCCTCGATGGCGATCTATGACAATCAGGAGATCATCGATTATTTCCTCGAGCAGAAGAGACTCGGAAAGATCAGGCATCTAGGGTTCTCCTGCCATGCAAGAAAAGAGAATCTGGAAGCGTTCCTCGACAGGCATCCCGGTGTGTTCGAGTTCTGTCAGATCCAGCTCAACTATCTGGACTGGACATTGCAGAACGCCAAGGGCAAGTACGAACTGCTCACGGAAAGAGGACTGGGCGTGTGGGTGATGGAGCCTGTAAGGGGAGGGAAGCTCCAGAATCTCCCGGATGATCTCGGAGCGAAACTCAAGGAGCTCAGGCCGGATGACAGCTATTCCGCATGGGCATTCAGGTTCCTCCAGGCGCTGCCGAACGTGAGGATAGTCCTCAGCGGAATGAACGAGTTCTGGCACATCGATGAGAACGTCAGCACCTTCAGCGACGGCAAACTGCTGTCGGAGGAGGAGACCGAGGCGCTGCTGCAGGTCGCCGAGGCGCTCAAGGACTCCGTGCCCTGCACAGCCTGCAGGTACTGCTGCGACGGCTGCCCGATGGGACTCGATATCCCGCTCCTCATCAGCATCTACAATGAGTTGAAATTCGGCGGAGGCATGACGGCCAGCAACCAGATAAAGATGCTGCCGGAAGATAAGCTCCCGTCCAACTGCATAGGATGCGGCCAGTGCACCAATGCCTGCCCGCAGAATATAGATGTACCTTCCGTAATGAGCGATTTTGCCCAGCGGATAAGTTCAATGGAAAGATAAAGGAGGACACTATGAAGAGAGTTTATGATTTTCTGAAAGAGGCAAGGACCTACTATCTCGCAACTGTTGAGGGCGATCAGCCCAGAGTGAGGCCTTTCGGCACAATAGCTCTTTTTGAGGACAAGCTCTATTTCCAGACAGGCCTCGTGAAGAAGGTCGCCAAGCAGCTCGAGGAGAACCCCAAGTTCGAGATCTGCGCCATGAAGGGCGGAGAGTGGATCCGCGTCAGCGGAGAAGCCGTGCTCGATGAGAGACCGGAAGCCCAGCAGCACATGCTGGATGAGCATCCGAACCTCAAGAACATGTACAGCGTGGGAGACGGGAATACTGCAGTTTACTGGATCAAGAACGGAGTGGCAGTGATCAGCTCCTACACCGCCGATCCCGTCACCATCGAATTCTGAGATGACCGCATAACAGAAGGATCAGAGGGCCCTTGGTGTGCGCCCCGTCAAGAAGACAGTAAAATATCATAAGGTTTTAGTGGTGGCATCCGGCGACGGATGCCGCTGCTTTTATGCAGCCATTTTTCGAGTGTGCATCTCCATCGGAGTCAGGATTCCAAGATTGCGCTGTACACGTTCGTGGTTGTAGTAGAAGATGTAGTTCTCAATCATTTGGACCAGCTCATCTCTGGAGTGGAAAGTGTTTCCGTAGTACCATTCACGCTTCAGGATCCCCCAAAAGCCTTCCATCGGGCCGTTATCAATGCAGTGAGCAACTCTGGACATGCTCTGTGTCATTCCCTGATTGACAAGTTTCTGGTGAAACACACGATTCGTATATTGGAACCCGCGGTCGCTGTGGAAGATAGGTTTAGCATCGGGGTTCTCCGAGACTGCGAGATCGAAAGTATCAAAGACCAGTTTGTTGTCGTTTGAGTCTCTCAGGACATAGGACACTATCCTTCTGTCACACAGATCCAGGATCGCGCTGAGATAGACTTTATGGATCTCGGGTCCTTCGTACCACCTGAACTCAGTCACATCAGTGACCCACTTCTCGTTCGGCTTTTCTGCATGGAACTTGCGGTCCAGTACGTTCTCAGCCGTGAACTGTGGATCTTTATCGCTTTTGGTACAACCTTTGCGGTTGTACTTAATGGTGGACTTGATCTGCAGCTTTCTGCAGATGCGTCTCATCCTCTTGTCAGAGATATCGATCTTATACTTCCGATGCAGCTGATCTCTAAGCCTGCGGTATCCCATATCAGGATGCTCACTATGCAGCAACATCGTTTTCTCTGCAATGTCTGTGTTTTCTGCAATTCGTTTGCTTGGCGTTCCTCGCAGCCAGCGATAATATGCGGCACGTGACACGTGCAATATCATGCAGCTCACTTCTATCGGGAACTGTTTCTCTGTTTCTCCTTGCTGAATAGCCTGATACTCCCGTTCCTGTCTTACCTGTGAGACTGATCCCCCCTCTCCAACTCCTTTACTTTTTTTAACAGCCAGTTCTCCGCTTCAAGCAGATGCTTCTCGTGTTCAAGCTGTGCGATCTTCTGTTCCAGTTCTTCTTCTCTTGTGCGTGGAACCTGATCCTTCTTGCGCTGTCCGCGTCGGTCCTCAAGTCCCGGTTCTCCAAGTTCCTTATACCGCAGCACCCAGCCGCGTACCTGCTGGTAGCTGACCTGGTACTTTACTGCAGTTTCACTGTAAGTCAAGCCGTTCTCGATACAATCCTTTACGATAGCCACACGTTCTTCCTGAGTCGTGCTCCGCGCTTTCACCGTGTTACTTCCTCCCTCCACGATTTCTTTGAAGTCTCCACGGTTATTATAGATCTTTATCCATTCACGGATTTGTTGTTCGTTGCGAATCGCGTATTTACTCATCAGTTCCAAAACACTGCTTTTCCCTGATAAGTACTCTTCCACTACTTGTTTCTTGAGTTCAGCGCTGTATCGTCTGTTTTTCTCCGGAGTCAGAAATGCTGTCGGGCCTTCTGCTTTATACTTGGCGATCCATCTTTGTACAGTTGACTTATTTATTCCTTGAGACATCATCACATGATTCGGATTGTCCCGCCCGCTCAAGCAGTCTTCTACGATCTCTAGCCTCAGTTCCGAGTCATATTTCGGTTTCCTCATAAAAATACCCCCATAAGGTCGACAATGAAATTTTGTTATTTCACTGTCTCCCTTATGGGGAGCATATCACCTGCGGCCCTCTGTCTGTTTTTCAGGCTTTTTCCCAGGGCATATCCTGATTCGTGAAATGCCCGTATGCAGATATATCCGAATACCTTATCTCTCTCAGTTTCAGAAATGAGATGATCCCCGCAGGAGTCAGGTCGAAGTTTTCAAGGCACTCCTCCGCCATCCTGCCGTCCCATTTTCCGTCCGCCTTCACGGCCACTGAGATCGGATCGCGCATCCCGATGGCGTAGGATAACTGCACCTCCGCTTCTTTCAGTTCGTATTTCCTGAGGAGGTGCTTTGCGAGATACCGTGCCATGTATGCAGCCGACCGGTCGACCTTGGTCGGGTCCTTTCCCGAGAACGCGCCGCCGCCGTGCCTGCCCCCGCCTCCGTACGTGTCGCAGATGATCTTCCTTCCCGTGACTCCCGCGTCGCCGAAGCTTCCTCCGATCACGAATCGTCCGGTAGGATTGCAGAGCTTCCGGAAATCAGTGTTAAGGCCGTACCTTTCCGCTGTGCGTTCCATCACGGATCCGGCGATGCTTCTGACATCTTCCGTCCCGAGCTCCTCGCTGTGCTGGGTGGAAATGAGGAAAGTGTCTATGGAGGGCACGCCGCTGTCGTCAAACCGGACAGTCACCTGAGACTTTGCATCGGCTCCCAGCAGAGGGTGTCTGAGTGCCCGCAGCTCCTTAAGGGCGTCTGTAGCCAGCATGTATGACAGCGGGAGGCATTCAGATGTCTCGTCGCATGCGTATCCGAACATGATGCCCTGATCTCCCGCACCGCCCGAATCAACGCCCATGGCGATGTCGGGACTCTGGCTGAATATAAGGTCTTCCAGTACGAAATCGTAGGAAAGGCCTATACCGTCGAGCGCCGAGGCGACCTGCTCTTTCCTTTCGATATCGGCGGGACCGGTTATCTCTCCGGCAAGGATTATGTGCTCGTTCTTGACAAGCACTTCTACAGCGACGCGGCTGAGAGGGTCTTTTTCCAGATAGGCGTCGAGGATAGAGTCTGCTATCCTGTCGCACACCTTGTCCGGATGCCCGCAGGATACCTGTTCGCTGGTGAATGATCTCATTTTTTTCTCTCCATTCCCGCCCAACAGAAAAGCCCGTCTCCGACGGGCTCACATACTGCCCATCGTACAAGCTTTGGCACCTTGCTCTCGCAGGTTGCCGTGCGGTCACAGGGCTTGTCCCTCGCGCACTCTCTATAGGCGTGTTATTAAGTTTTCAGATCAAAACTGCAGAAATTATACTATCTGCTTAAATCGTTTGCAATGTCTGCGGCAAACAGATGCTGCCGGACCGTTTCCATAACCATTCAGCTTTCAAGAGATTTTTTCACATTCATCACAAAAGACAGGTAGAATATATCTATCGATCTTGCAGAACAGCGCTGAAAGGAGCGTACAGGTGCAGAAGATATTCGAGAGAAAAGAGGAGAAGTACCTGCTGGATGCGCAGAGCTTTGACGATCTGTGGGAGGAACTTGGCAGCAGGCTGATCCCGGACGACTACGGCAGCACGAAGGTGATGAACATCTATTACGACAACAGCGGTTTTGAACTGCTGGACAAGTCGGTCAGAAAGCCCGCGTACAAAGAGAAACTGAGGATCAGAAGCTACGGGGTACCGGACGATGACAGCGAGGTCTTTGCTGAGATAAAAAGGAAATACAACGGGACCGTTTACAAGAGAAGGACGTCCGGGACATATAAACAGATCGCGGATCTTTTGGAGAACGGTGAGCTCATGGATCATGACATCCAGATCCAGAAAGAGATCCTGTGGATGATGGAGAGATACGGACTTCATCCGGTGGCATTCATAGGGTATGAGAGGACGGGGTATACCAGCCCGACTGACGAAGGCTTAAGGATCACGGTGGATTCCGATATCAGGTACAGGCTCGACGAGCTCGATCTCAGAAAGGGAGACAGAGGAACGCTCCTGAGAGAGCCCGGGTTCAGGATAATGGAGGTAAAGTCTTCCTCCAACCTTCCGCTCTGGTTCGCGGACATCCTCACGCGTAAGAGGCTGTTCTCCGGATCATTCAGCAAGATAGGGACATGCTTCACGGAAGTCATATTCCCGCAGACGATAGAAAAGCAAAGTCGTGAAAGGAGTGCGATAAATGCTTAACAGTATATTTTCAGAAACGGTCACCATTTACAATATCCTGATCATGCTGGCAGCCGCAGCTGCCCTCGGAGTTCTGAACTCCCTGGTGTTCTCGTTCAAGACGGTCCAGTCGAGAAGCTTTGCAGTGATGCTGGCGCTTCTGCCCATGGTCTCCGCGGTGATCATCTTCACAGTCAACGACAATCTCGGAGTCGGAGTGGCCGTGGCAGGTGCGTTCACGCTGGTCAGGTTCCGTTCCGTTGCAGGAAACGGAAGGGAGATGCTCGCGATCTTCGCATCCATGGCTATCGGAATGCTGCTCGGCATGGGATACATCGCCTTTGCGGCGATAGTATTCGCGGCGGTCGGAGGCATGTTCCTGCTGGTCACAGCAGCCGGCTTCGGGGAAAGGAACTCTGTCAGGACACTTAAGATCCAGATCCCGGAAGATCTCGATTATGAAGGGGTGTTTGACGACATCCTCGATAAATACACTACCATGCGCCATCTCGAGAGGATCCGCACTGTCAACATGGGCTCGGTCTATGAACTGACCTACACCATCACGCTCAAAGAGACCGACGAGATAAAGCAGTTCATCGACGAGATCAGGGTGAGAAACGGCAACCTCAACGTCAGTATCGGTTCGTACGGCGATCACGACAGCATTTAGGAAAGGAGCTCCATGAGAGCAATAAGGATAGCGGCAGCCGCTGTTCTTGTCCTTGTTCTGACTTCGTGTTCCGTCTACACTGTTCTGTACGGCGGCCAGCTGCATAAGAGAAAGACGGACATCATGTCCGAAAAAGAGGTATCTCAGGCAGTCAATGCAAACAACTGCAAACTCATTGAGCTTGTGACCGATACCGTAAAGGTGTCCGGCGGAGGCGCAGCTGTCAGCGGAAGCACTGTCACGATAAGGAAGCCGGGAACATACAGGATCTCCGGAACGCTGGAGGACGGACAGATACTGGTCGATGTCGACGAAGGAGCGGTGGCCCTTCTGCTTGACGGAGCGTCCGTCTCCTGCAGCAGCGGGCCTGCTCTTCATGTGCTGGACAGCCGGAAGCTGGTGCTGTATCTGACGGAGGGCACCTCCA
>JAFZZV010000218.1 GCA_017828855.1 Oscillospiraceae bacterium
CTCTGGCTCGACTTCACCGACTGCGGTTTCACCAATGACGAACTGAATGAGAGGATCGCCGGAAAAGCGCATATCGGCCTTTCCGACGGAGCAGGTCTTGAACCTCCTGCAGGAACTCTTTTCCGCAGGCTCTGCGTCACTTCCCCCAAGAGCGTCCTCAAGGAAGCTATGGACCGTCTGGTAAGCGTGCTCAGCTGATCCGTAAACCTGTGCTATCATAAGATTCATTTCAAATATTTCGGGCTCTCACCGATCGGCGAGAGCCCTTGTTCTTTCCCGATATCTGCAAAAACTGTCTGATATGCTGCCGGTCTGTGATCCCGCCGGAGGACTTACTTTCAGCGGATATCCTCCGGATGTCTCTGTCTTATTTGAACAACAGCGGCAGGAATGCCCTCAGGCTCTTCCGGCAAACGTCCAGATCATGGTAACCTTCGAATACGTCGTGGCGTCCGCATGTGAGTCCCTCTGCGACCATCTTCTCCATGGCCTCATGGCTCTGCATGCAGCCCGCCTCATGGTTTCCGTTGCTGGCATAGAAGACCTTGAGTTTCTCGCCAAGCGCCTTGGGATCCTTCAGTGCCTCAGCCTGCACACCAATTGGTGCGGTCCCGATACCTCCTATGATCACTCCCAGGTATGCGAACATGTCCAAATGGTTCAGGACGATGCTCTGTGACTGAGCCGACCCCATGGAAAGCCCTGCCATAGCGCGCGATTCTCTGTCTGTCCTGACGCGGTATTTCTCCTCGATCATGGGAATTACGTCATCCAGAAGCTCCTTCTCAAAGCCGGGGCTCCTGAGAGCGGGCGTCTCATCCTCATTCAGTGAGAAGCCGTAGCTCATGACCACCAGCATCTCCTCTGTCTCTCCGGAAGCGATCTGGTTGTCCAGGATATAGTTCATCTTGCCCATATCTATCCAGCCGACTTCGTCTTCTCCCGCGCCATGCTGCAGATAGAGCACCGGATATTTCCTGTCGCGGTTCGCGTCATATCCTGCCGGGCAGTATACCCAGCACACTCTCCAGCGGCCTGTGTGGGAGGAGCGATAGTACTCCATGCGGAGATCCCCGTGGGGCACGTCCTGAAGGAGATACCAGCCGCAGCTCTCATCGACGCATTCGAAAGCGTTCGCGGGCTCTCCTGCGCAGTATACAAGAGGCATCTGGTCATGAAGGATCAGCGCACCGTCCACAAGATATCTGTGCACGTGGATGCCGGGCGTGACCTCAACTTCGGCTGTCCAGTATCCGGCTTCATCTTTGGTCATCGGATGCTCCCCGGTGAAAGCCCTGTCTTCGCTGCCCACCACGCTCACGCTCTTGGCGTCGGGATTGTAGTAGGTCAGACGGACACGTCCGTTGCCCAGGTTCTTGCAGGGCTCCATCATCCTGAAGGTCTCCTTCAGCTTGAATGCGAAAGGTCCCCCGTCCGGTTCCGGATCCACCATCTGGAAAGAAGGAGCAAAAAACGTCAGTGTGGAATTGATAGTCTGATTCTTTAGGATATCCTGTTTCATGTCTTTCTCCTCCTTATCTGAACAGTCTCTTCGCGAAATCCCTGGCGCAGAAACGCCAGGTGTCCCACTCATGGAATCCTCTGTAAGCCTGGCCGTCCACATGATAGCCGGCCTCCTTATACTCGGTCCAGACATAAGGCATAACGTCCCCGGGTATGTGCCTTCTCGTTCCGAAGCCTTCTCTCAGACCGCCGCCGTGCCACATGAGCCTGAAGCGGCTGTTGAACAGTTCCTTATCCTTGAACACATCGGAGAAGTCGAAGGTCCTGCCGAAATAGTTGGCGTTCGGACTCACAGGCATGATATGTCCGCTGAAGCATCCGAGCCATGCGAACAGCTCCGGATACTTAAACGCAGCGAGATAAGAATGGACCACGCCGAAGGAAAGTCCCGCCACAGCGCGGTGATCCCTGTCGGCGAGCGTGCGGAACTTGCTGTCGATAAACGGGACACAGTCTTTTGCCAGAACATCACAGTACTCGATGTTCCTGAAGACACCGTCCTCTTCTGTCGGGGCAAATGTGTCGAAGGAATTCATCACAACGATCATCTCCTCGCACTCACCGGCTGCAAGCAGGTTGTCGAGGATAAGGTTCACCTTGCCCTGCCAGATCCAGCCGACCTCATTCTCGCCGCCGCCGTGATGCAGATACCACACAGGATACCTCCTGTCCGGTTCACTGTCGTAATTTGGCGGGAGATAGACCCAGCAGTTCCTGGTCATGCCGCAGAGCTCAGAGTGATACAGCTCCATGCGGACGCTTCCGTGGGGAACATCCTTGAGCAGATAGAAAGTGTTCTCAGGATCCGGTGTGTCGCAGTAGTTCGCAAAGTGACTCGCGCCGTAGCCGATGGGTTCTCTCGGGTTCAGCGTCTTTACGCCGTCCACGTACACATCATGATAGTGGAAGCCCGGTTCGATCTCAGAAGCGGGGACCGTTACCTCCCACCACCCGTCCTCACCTTTCGTCATGAAATGAGGATTCTCCTTCGGGAACGTTCCTCCCCATCCCCGAATCTCCACGCTCTTTGCTTCCGGAGCGTAATAATGGAACACCATACTCCCGTCATCAGTGGTCTCGAAACCTCTGGGCGAAGTATAGTAGACTCTCCTGCCGTCTTCCATCCTGGAGTTCTGACGGTTCTGGTCGAACACCATGACGGAAGAGTACAGTGCCTGATTAAGCCTGACTTCTTCTTTCATTAAAATCCCTTTCTCTCAAGCATTTGATCTGTACCTGTTGTTTTTGCGTTTTGAACTGAATACTATGTGTTTTCGTGACCGGCTCTCGCCGCGATCCGGTCTCTCCTGTATATATATTACCCTAAAGAATGGCCGGTGAGAATTGGATCCACCGGCCATTCTTCGATATGAATTGTTTTGATGAGGGTCACAACGATCCTCCGGCATGAAATGCGCCGGACGATCTCCCGGGAAGCATTCCTTCTACTCTTTTATCTCCGGGTAACGGCCCGAGCGCTTGAGATACTCAAGTCCCATCTCATCGAGCTTCGTCAGTCCGTCGTGGCCTTTGGGCCCGTCGGCAGTGATCTCCATCCAGCCGTAGTTGTCTCGGCTCTCCGGCCAGAAGGGCAGCGGATCGCCGTTGGAGTCGGTGCCGTTCGGATCTCCGGTCGCGATGAAGTTCGCCCAGTAAGAGCTCATCTGCTCAGCCAGCTTGAAATCGATCGGTTCCCACGGGCGCGATGCAGGTATTCCTTCCCGCAGCGACGCAAATACGTACCACAGTTCCGCGGAGTGCCATGCCAGCTGCAGGTCTGTGTCGCGGACAGTGCCGCGCTCTTCCGGACGGCAGGGCGGGAAGCGGCCGAAATTGTAGGACCAGTTGCGGGTATCCGGAGCGGTCTTGGAGCGGTATGCTCCGAAGTAGCGGTCTGCCATAGTGAGTCCGAGACCTGTCCCGCAGTTCTGGCTTGCCAGCACGCGGCTCTGGAAATCGGCATTCTCATCGGTTACCGGGAAAAGATTCTCGAAATCGTATTTTTCATACAGATCTCCCAGCTTCTCCCTCATCACTTCATAGAATTCCTCTGCCGTCTCAAACTTCTTCGTCGGGCCGATCGCGAACTGGTTGCGCACCGTGCATTCGCCGATATTGACGCCGTTGAGGTAATCCACTTTCGTTCCGAACTCATCCATGTTCTGAGCGCCGGATACGTGTGCCACATAGACTCCGTCGCACACCATGGATCCGGGAACTCCTCCTGGTCCGAACCCGAACGGCTGCCCGTTCTTCATCTTGAAGAACCTGAATGCCGGGACCCTGCGCAGTTCGTCCGGCGTGATGTCCGGATCAAGACCGACGTTCTCAAGATACTTGATATTGTTCTCATATGCCCTTTCCAGCGTCTGATAGTCACCGCGGACCCATGCCAGACCGGACTCGTTTATGCAGCGTCTGATCTTTCCCGTCGTCTTAGGACATGTTGCCAGCGCGGTGGACTTGCCGGTGCCGCCGGACTGTCCTCCTACAGTGATGTTGTCCGGGTCTCCGCCGAAATTCGTGATGTTCTCACGGACCCATTCAAGGGCTTTGATCTCATCCATCAGTCCGTAGTTGCCGCTGATCCCTCCCTGCTCAGCAGAGAGCTGTGGCAGCGCGAGATAGCCGAAAACGTTAAGACGCTGTGCTACGCTGACGACCACTATGCCCTTTCGTGCAAGTTCGGACGGATCAAACTCTATCTCGGTATAATACCCGCCCGACAGACCGCCGCCATGGAACCACATATACACAGGACGGCGCTCGGTATCGTCAGCCGCCCCGGTGGTGATGGACAGATAGAGGCAGTCCTCGCTCATCGGAGGGGTGCCGACATAATAGAAGTCACTGAGCCAGGGCTCTCTCGTCAGGCCTTCTCCGGTCTCCTGGACCGGACGCGGTCCTCCCAGGGAGGCATCCAGTTCGCCGACCCACGGTTCCGGATCCACAGGGGGACGGAAGCGCAGCTCGCCGACCGGCGGAGCGGCATACGGGACCGATCTGAATGTTGTGATGCCGGCGTACTTGCCGGAAAGCTCGATTCCGCGCACTACGCCGAACTTAGTCTGTGCTTTTTTGATCATTGGGGTCCTCCTCTCTCAGTTTGTTTATCTATATCAGATTATATCTCCGCAAACGGGTCATGTGTATTGCGGGGCAAGGAAAAGGGCCCCGCTTTTTCAAGCGGGACCCGGTCAAACAGACTGTATCCGATTAAAGAGCAGCTCTGAAGATATTGAGGACATCTTCCTTGCTGAGCGGTACATACATGCCCATCGGATGTGCGGTGGCCATGGTCGCCATCTCATCAAAGTGCTCGTCGGTCATGCCGATCGCGGAAAGGGTGCGGGGCATCTCCATCTTGTTGAAGAACAGATCCTCTGTCGCTTCGATCGCCTTGTTCGCGATCTCATACTTGTCGAGGGAAGGATCGATGCCGAATACGTTCACGCCGTATCTTACGAACCTGTCGACTGTCTCGTCGTTCAGGATGTAACGCATCCAGTGAGGCATCAGGATCGCCAGGCCTTCGCCGTGGACGATGTCATGATATGCGCCCATCGGGTGCTGCAGACCGTGCAGCGTCCAGCCGGACATGCGGCCGCCGCTCAGAAGGCCGTTGATGGCCCAGGGGGCCGCCCACATCAGGTTCGCGCGGGCTTCGAAGTTCTCGGGTTCCTTGATCGCGATAGGAGCATACTTGGCGACTGTCCTCATGATGCTCTCTGCGAAGCCGTCGACGAGGTCGATGTCGGTCGCGGGATCGAAGTATGTCTCGGAGGTGTGGATGAAGATGTCAGCTGCGCCTGCGGAGACATGCCTCTTGGGCACGGAATATGTGTACTTGGGATCCAGAATGGAGACGTCGGGGAGGAACAGATCGCCGTGGAAAGCGCCGCCCTTCTGATGGGTGTGCTCATTGGTGATGACTGCGCCTGCATCCATTTCGGAGCCGGTGGATGCCATCGTGCAGATGACGACCATAGGCAGAGTCTTGGTTATCTCCTTGCCGCTTGCGCCCCATGCCCACAGATCATCGTAATCGTCGAGATCGCCGGGATAGAAGGCCGCTGCGCGGATAGCCTTGGAGCAGTCGATGACGGAGCCGCCGCCGATCGCAAGAACAGCTTCTACACCGTGCTCTTTGCAGATCTTTGCGCCTTCGATGACTGACCTGAGCCTGGGGTTGGGATCTACCTTGTCATACTCCCACCACTCATAGCCTTTCTCCCTGAACAGGTTGGTGACGTAATCATAGATGCCCGTCGCCGCGGCCGTGTTCTTGTCGAATACCATGAGGATCTTCTTGCCGTACTGAGCCAGTGACTCATCGAGATGCTCTATTGCTCCGGCGCCGAAGAATACCTTGGTAGGAGTGTAATACCTGAACTGATATTCTCTCATTTGCTGCATCCTTTCTTTTTGGTATTGCTACCGAGTTTTAAAACATACAGGTTTATTATAACTTTTCGATAGTTGATTGTACATGTACGACTGACAGCGAAGGCTTTCTGCGAATACCTCGCGAATACCTCGAATACCTTTACAGCTATGCCGGTCCTCAGTCTGTATCGAGGCGTTCTCCCGCAATGATCAGGGAGAAATATCCGGAATCGTCCGGTATCTCCTCCGCTTTGCGGTAGATCTTCTCCTCAGCCATGCCGCAGTTCTCAACAGCGGAGACCTCTCGCCCGCTTCTCTGCAGCATCTCTTTCACTTCCGGCATGTGACTGGCCGCCTTCATGAGGACAAAGGTGCCCGGCATGTTCAGGTCTTCGGCCGTCGTGCAGGATGCCGGGGCCACATGGAATGACCCGTCCCCCTCAGCCAGAGACAGGCCGAGCCGCGCTGCTGCAGCGCAGAATGACGGGACCCCGGGGACCAGCTCCACGGTATAGCCATCCTCTTCAAGGATATCCTGCAGATAACTGAAAGTGCAGTATACGGTAATATCACCCAGCGCGATATACACCACGTTCCTTCCCTGATCCAGATACTTCTCAAGTAAGGAAGCTCCTTCGCGGTGAGCACTCTCAAGCTCATCCTTGTCTCTTACCATGGGCATATGGACCGGTACTATCTCTTTCTCCGCAAGTTCAGGCACCGCGCTTTCGGCGATCCTGTACGCGATCGACTCTTTCGGTTCCCTATCTGGGACAGCTATGACGTCATTCTCACGGATAAGTTTTACCGCTTTGAGTGTGATCAGATCCGGATCGCCCGGTCCGACTCCCACTCCGTACGCAATCCCCCTGCCGGACATGGAAAGCACCTCCATCAGATAATGGCTGATCCCGTGAGTGCTGTAACATCGGGGCATTCACCTCCGGGATCGCGAGAGTCTTACTGTCATGCCTACATAAAGAGCGCAAAACTGACTTTTTCCAGATTGCGGACCTCTGACAGTATCTCATTCAGATCCGCGCCGTCCGATTCCCTGACAAGCAGAGAAACAGCTACACGGTCGTCTGCCCCTCCGAGGTGTTCCACCTTCATGTCGGAGACTTTCCCGTCGCAGGAATCTATGCGGCTGAGCAGATCCTTCAGATCGTCTCTGCAGTCCAGTTCACAGTACAATCTGGCAGACTCACGGCTCCTCTCCATCTTCTTGATGCTTTCATTCAGGAAAACAATGACGAAAAAGGTCGCGGCGAAGTTAATGGCTGCGCCGAAATAGAAGCCTGCACCTATGGCGATACCAGTGACTGATGAAGCAAGAAGTCCTGCCGCAGTAGTAAGTCCTTTAATGGTGTTGTCCCCGTCTTTCCATATCGCGCCTGCACCGAGGAAACCCAGTCCGCTGATGAACGCGGCCGGCAGTCTCGCAGCGTCCGTGTCACCGATGCTCACTTTCAGCCATATCCCGAGCATGGCGGTGAGGGCAGCAGCCTCAGTCACTGCCATATATGTCCTCAGTCCCGCCGCCTGGCTGATCTTCTCTCTGTTGAGCCCTATCCCCCCGCCGGCAACTGCCGCTGCAACTATGCGCAGCAGTATCGTCTTCCAATCCAGCATTTTGATCCTCTTTTCTTTATATTCATTGTTTCCATTACGATACCGGTCCGATTGACCGTCAGTCATCCAGAATTACGCCGCCCCATTCGACCAGGGTGAAACCGTTTCTCTCGATCGAGATGATCTCCGGTTCCCTGATATCAGCAGTATCTGAGGCTTTTTCAAAGGTGAACCACAGTCTGAACACGCTGTCGCAGGTAGGCTCGACCGTCAGGGGCATCGCCAGGTCAACAATCTCAGTCTTCTGCGGATACATCACATAGTCCTCACCGGAATCGAGTCTCGTCACCCAGAATTCCAGGAAGTCTTCTGTCTCTTTTTCGTTGAATCCGTAGGCCTCAAGGATACTGCGGAACTGCTCCTGACGGGACTCCGCGCAGATGCGCCAGCCTGTTTCCTTCTGGAAATAGAACGGCTGTGTCTCCGATTCGTAGAAGAGATATCCATACTCCAATCCGTTCTCCATTACGAGACTGCCGTCGCCCATTACTCGTGCCTGCCATGAGTCTTCATATAGCGGGTCGCTGACCCGGAGCCACTGCGGCACCCCGAACGTGACTTTCGCTTCGGTCTCTTCGTCGCTGTACAGATAAATGTTCGGTTTCAGCGCGCCGACTCCTTCCGCCGGCTTTGCGCGGCCGGTGGTCTTTTCCACTATCCAGTCCCAGCCCTCGGACAACGTGGTCTTCAGGTTCTGCCAGGGCTGTACGACCATTTCCATTGCTATCGAACCCTTCAGATACCGCTGGTGAGCCTCGATCCAAAGCGGGAAACAGAAGAATCCGCCGGGAAGCATCCACAGGGTACCCCAGTCGACCTGACTCATGTTTTTCGCCGTCCAGTCCTGCGTGTGTATCTTCCACTCGTCCGTCGTAGTCAGATATATCGCTCCTAGCAGCATCGTTGCCAATAGACCGGCCTGTCCTGCCGCCGCAAGGAATGTCTTCCATGTCAGCGCAGCCGTTCCGGCAGCCTTGATCCCTAATGCGGTCGGAAAGAATGTCCGGACCACCGTGAGCACCGCTGATGTGATCGAGGTCGCGGAGATATATCTTTTTGCCGCCTGATCAGCAAGGTTGGCATCTTCCCCCTTGAATTCCAGTTCATCATCAAGTTGTCTAATGTTTTTGCCTTCGTTATAGATGACATATCCTGCAAGCAGCAGATTGAACACGGCAAATGCCGCTCTGAGCTGGGTAGCGCTCCACTTGCCCTTGACGGGTTTGAGAGCATCCTTCGCTTCCGAGACTTTCTGCTGTGCCTGATTGTATGCGAGCTCACGGTCTGCTATCTGTTCCGGATGGTAAAACTTCGGATTCTCCTTCGTGCCTCTCAGGAGGAAATCTGCTCGGTCCAGGTCGTGGAGCGCGCGGCTGTAATCCGCCTCCAGGACCGTGCGCTCTCCGATAATCCCGATATCCTTAGTTGACAGATCTCCGGTCAGCACCCACTGGTTGAATCCCTCCGGAGTCAGTATATCCAGTCCGAGGCCCTGAGTCTCATTGAAAGCCACCAGCGTCTCGGTGCTTATCAGCCTGTCAGTGAGATCTGGCGTAAAGCTCAGCCCGAAATCCTTCGCAGCCTGTTCAGCGGTGTATCCTTCATTTTTCTGCCCTGGAACCGCCAGCGGCATCAGTTTGGTCCCGGTGTCGATGATCGGAAGCGGCGGGATGACAGGCTCCGCTTTCCTGACGTCTTCGTGCCAGTACGTCCAGTCTATGGTCGCAGTGTCCGTCGCGTTATCGTTCTGCACGGCAGCTGCAGCCTTCAGACCGTCCTGAAGGGAAGCAGGTCTTATAACAGCACCCTGCACGCACATCAGGACCGACAGCAGCAAAGCTGTCATTTTTTTCAATGAAAACATCGCAAATAGCTTCATGCTGTCCTCACTCCTCTCTTCCCTCAGCTTCGTTCATATACCAGGCCATCCAGGATATCATCTCATCGCTGGCCCCGGCCCCGATGCTCTGCCGGAAATAACTGTCGGCGCTTTCGATATCTCCTTTCATGTAGGAGACAGCTCCGAGATAATACAGTGTCACCGGATCTTCAGGATCCTGTGCCAGTGCATTTCTGAGATAAAACTCAGCATTTGCGTTCTTTCCCTGTTCAAAGCAGGCGATACCGGCGCTCTTTTGCATGTACTCCCACTTGAGATCATCTGAGGCTGCTTTCTCGTACAGCCGGTAAAGATCTGTGGGATCTGTCTTTGCCGGATCCATCAGGTAGAGCGCTTCCATGCGGAGGTAATATTCTTTCGAGGATTTGTCGCTGTAACGGTTCATCCATGAATAGGCTTCGCCGGCGTTTCCCTCGATCATTGACAGATACGCGTGCAGACCGTAGGTGGAATCGCTCTCCTCCCATTTCTCTTCAAATGCTGAAAGCGCTTCCGCAGCCCCGGGCTCGAGCGTCAGGATCTTGTTCTCGACCTCAAGCAGAGCGCGTGCTCTGTCATACGTGCTGTTGCTTTTCTGTTTGTACGGCCCGACATACAGCGAGCACAACATTGCAACTGCCGCAAGAACGGCCGGCAGTATCTTCC
>JAFZZV010000219.1 GCA_017828855.1 Oscillospiraceae bacterium
GAAGATCGTGATCACCGGCGAGAACCGGCTGGATCACAGAGCAGCCATGCTCATGGCTGGCTGCCCCGCTGAAAAGATCGTCTGCACCGCGGACATGAACGAGACTGCTGATCTCGTGGATATCGAGGGAGTCGACAGCATTTACCTGATTCACGATGTCCTTATGGTGTCCAGAGCTCTTTCCGTGCGTGACAGACTCAGGGCAAGGATCGAAGGGACGGAGGTGGAAGATAAATGACTATTGAGGTTCTGTTCCCCGAATTCTGCCAGTGGTACGGTGACTCGGCAAACGCCAGGTATCTCCACCAGTGCATGCCGGACGCAGATCTGGTTAGCACAGGCATCAACGATACCCCTCATTTCATTAATGGCGGCACAGATATCCTGATACTCGGATCCATGACGGAGAGACAGCAGCTGACTTCTGTTGAGCGTCTGGAAAAACACAAGGAAAGCCTGATGTCGGCTATCGATGACGGGATGTTCGTCATCGCCACCGGCAACTCTACCGAACTGTTCGGGCAGTACATCTCCGACAGCGGCGAGAGGATACCAATGCTTGATCTGTTCCCGTTCCGCGCTGAGAGGGATATGACATACAGGCACAACTCTCTATTTATCGGGGAGTTCGAGGACATATCTGTCGTCGGTTACAAGTCACAGTTCTCCTTCCTCAAGGGGAGGTTTCCGGAGGAGTTCATACGCGTACGCGGCGGCGCCGGAAACTCTGTGGGCGACTCCAATGAAGGATTCAGGTACAAAAATCTTTTCGCCACCTATCTCCTTGGGCCGTTTCTGGCCATCAATCCTCCCTTTACGAAGTATCTGCTCAGATCCATGGGACACAGCGATGAGCTTGCCTTTGAGAAGGAAGTCACGGAAGCATATGAACTGAGAAAGGAAAAATACAGCGGTAAGGATACGGTTTTCTTCTACACTGAACAGTGATAAATCAACGCATGAAAATTCCAGCCTTCGACCACAAAAACGGCCGAAGGCTGGATCTGATTCTACGTCAGAGAGAGGCTATATATCTTGCGACATGCACTCCGCTTGCGGATGCGTGAGAGAGTGAATGTGTGATCCCGGAGCAGTCTCCTATCACGAAAAGGTTCTTAAAAGATGTCATAAGGTTCTGATCCACGGCAACTTCCATGTTGTAGAACTTTACCTCGACACCATACAGCAGCGTGTCATAGTTCGCTGTACCCGGTGCTATCTTGTCAAGAGCATATATCATCTCAATAATGCCGTCCAGTATCCTCTTGGGCATGATAAGACTGAGATCTCCCGGAGTGGCTTTCAGAGTCGGCCTCACGAATGACTCGTCGATCCTCTCGGTCGTACTGCGCCTTCCGGAAATGAGATCTCCGAACCGCTGCACGATCACTCCCCCGCCCAGCATATTGCTGAGCCTGGCGATGCTCTCGCCATAGCCGTTGCTGTCCTTGAAAGGTTCCGAAAAGTGTTTTGCGACGAGCAGGGCGAAATTCGTGTTTTCTGTCTGCTTAGAGGGATCCTCATAGCTGTGTCCGTTGACAGTGACTATGCCGTTTGTGTTCTCGTTTACGACTATCCCGCGCGGATTCATGCAGAATGTCCTGACGAGGTCTCCGTATTTCTGCGTCCTGTAAACTATCTTGCTCTCATAGAGTTCGTCAGTGATATGCGAGAAAACAGATGCCGGTATCTCGACTCTTACGCCTATATCCACGCGGTTGCTCTTGGTCTGTATGTCAAGGTCCCTGCAGACGTTCTCCATCCACTTGCTGCCGGACCTGCCTGCTGAAATGATGCAGTACTTTCCCTCAAAATCTCCTTTGTCCGTAACGACCCGATAAGATCCGCCCAGGTCCTCCACTGTCTGTGCTGTGGTGAGAAACCTGAAATCGACCTTCTCCTTCAGTTCTTCGTAGATGCTCTCCATGACTACATAGTTGATGTCGGTACCGAGATGTCTCACCGAAGCATCCAGAAGATGCAGATCCTGCTGGAGGCACTTGGTCTTGAACTCAGTCTGGGCCGTGGTATAGAGTTTCGTTCCCTCGCCTCCGTGAGCCATATTTATCCCGTCGACATAATTCATGAGCTCAAGAGCCTTGTCTTTCCCTATATACTCATGAAGGGTCCCGCCGAAGTCGTTCGTGATGTTGTATTTCCCGTCGGAGAACGCCCCTGCGCCTCCGAAACCGCTCATTATCGAACAGGGCTTGCATCCGATGCAGTTCTTTACCTTCTCGCCATCGATCGGGCATTTCCTCTCTGCAAGCGGCTTTCCCGCCTCCAGAACACAGATCCTGAGCTCGGGTCTGAGCTTTACAAGTTCGTATGCGGAGAAGATCCCTCCTGGACCTGCTCCGACGATCAACACATCATAATCCATAACTGAACACCTTATCCTGATTACTGACGCTGTGAATAAACACAGGCCAAATGATTAATTATATAGTTCTCAGCAGCACATATGATTAACCCGTTTAAGCTGCTGTAGTATAATAATGGAAAATACCGAAAAGGAACATCAGAAAAAATGAAAAGGAAAAACGTTCTGTTCTATGCCGGTCTTATCATGACCGTACTCGGAGTACTGCTGTTCTTTTCCATAGTGAGAGTCGGGAGCTTCTCTTTCTTCCATATGGGCAGGAAGAATATCGGCCCAGTGCTTCTTGTACTGTGGTGCGTCATTCTCGCTCTGTTCGTCTACTTCCGATCAGTCCTGTTCGAGCTTCTTCTTACACTGATCACCATAGCGCTGATCATTGTCATCATACTGAATGTCCGCATATATGTGGTCACAACATCGATGCTCAGATTCATGGCGATACTCGCCCTTATCTTCGGAGGAGCAGCGTTGATGATAAGAGAAGGCAGCTGAAAACGTCCTTATACCCCTTGAAGCAGATAACCCCCGGAACTATATCCGGGGGGTTCGTTTTTTCACGGTTTCGGAGGTTCCGGTACGTATGTCGTAGTATAGCCCGGATTCGTGTCAGGCCTGTACTGGTTCGGATAGCGGATATCGCTTTGGATATCCATCACGATCTTTTGAGCCGTTGTGTAGATTTCTTCCGGGTCTGTAAGGTCCAGGAAGCATCTTGAAGCGCTGGACAGCTCGAAATATATATCTCCGACTCCCAGCATCTTGTCAAACAGGCTGTATCTGAGGGACACGTTCTGTACGTCAGTGTAGAACACGGAATCAACGTTAAGGTTGATAAAGCCGGTAATGATAATGATCCTCTTGTCGGTGAGCACATACTCAGTGTTCTGCCAGCGCTTTCCTGCGGTAGTGACCCTGTATACCCAGATCCAAACCGGGAAGAGATGGATCACGAAAAATGCAACTATAAAAAGGATGAAGAACGGTGTCCTGAGAGCCGAAAACGCTCCCGACCTGCTCATCATGAAGATAAAGAATGTATCGAAGAGCAGCCACAGGAGTGCAAAAGGGAACATGATCGCGCACTGGTTGAATATATACGCGAACCTCTTCGGCTTCCCGTGCCATATGATATTCTCTCCGTTTGTGAGAAGGTTCTCTATGCGTGTGTTGGTTGCGCCGTATTCGTCCTGATACTTAGTCATGGGATCACCTCCGTAATACATTACCTAAGCAAATTGTATACCAAAAGACTCGTTTCTTAAAGACTGTACTCAAGCAGGCTCCCCGCTATCTCGGGTTCACCGAATCCCGCCCTGTCCAGAAGGACATGTGCGTTGTAATGGAATGCAGAATGCTCCATTACCCTGAATGCCGCCGCAAGCAGGTCTATCAAGTCGCTGAGACTATCTATACGCTCTATGTTCCCCGCCACGAGAACAGCGATAAAGCACAGCAATGCGCAGAGGCTCTCATATTCCTCTGTTTCATTCTCTCTGGTCTCGGAATACGGAAATTTCTGGTAGAAAAGGTGGTTGACCATGATGTTCTCCTGGATCAGTTCGATGTCCGGGAACAGGTTCTTCAGCATTGCCCTCCTCTTGTCGTATTCGTTTTCGGTGATATCTCTAAGCTTCCGGATCGCGTATTCGCAGTATTCGGAAAGGCTGCTTTCGTTCTCTGAGTATTCCCCGCAGAAACTGAGCATCACCTCAAGGCATTCACGGAATCCCCTTTTTTCAGCCTTCTTCCCGGTGATAAGCTCTCCGACGGATTCGAAGCTTTCCGCGAGAGAAGAGTTTCTGTCCTGGAGGATACCGATGCACTGCATCCGCAGTGACATCCTGTACGGAGGCTCATAACCAGTTCCTTCAGAGCCCAGGTCCTCAGCCACGAATTTGAGCTGAGTCTTCCTCTCGGCAAGGATCTCGAGCACTCTCTCGCAGCTGTTGGACAGGGTTGCCTCGCAAAGATCCTTCCTCAAGCTTCTGGGATACAGCCGGCACACCGCCGGCAGAGCTGCTTCCCCTGCCACAGAGTGAAGCAGGCAAAGGCCGGTATCGTCCCTCAACGGGCAGTTGCCGAGCCAATCGTGGTTGAGCATGGCGAACCGCTTCGGAGACGCATCTCTGGGCACATAGAAGGCTCTGGACAATCTGTTCTGAAGCTCTTCTGATCCGGTGATGCTGAGCAGTTCGTAGTATTCGCTCTGTGAGATCCCTACATCCCAGCCCTCGCAGCAGCTGTTTCTGCATTCCCCGCA
>JAFZZV010000220.1 GCA_017828855.1 Oscillospiraceae bacterium
GTTCGTAAGGCTACGATTTCGCTATCCCTTCTTCTCGCCCAGTCCTCACGGCTTGAGCCTTGGGAGTTGCTTTGGGGTTCGTCGGCAACTACGCCCCTTGTGGACTTCCACCACAGACTGACGGCATGCCCGTCATACAGATAAACGGGAGAGGCGTTTGCCTCTCCCGTCTTTGACGAAAACTATTCTGTTTGTTCAGAATCGATTATTCGTAGCTCAGCGTGCCGCCCTTGCCGTCAACGAACTTGGTCCACTCAGCATCGGTGTAGTTGAACT
This sequence comes from Oscillospiraceae bacterium, assembly GCA_017828855.1. Classification (GTDB taxonomy): domain Bacteria; phylum Bacillota; class Clostridia; order Oscillospirales; family Ruminococcaceae; genus RUG11783. The sequence continues at coordinate 277 of JAFZZV010000220.1, forward strand.
TCAGGAGTTCCATTCCGCCGAACCCGTACATGATGTTGTAATCAGGTGTGTAGTAGTTGACCTTGTAGGAAAGCAGGTTGCAGATGGTGGAGCCTGCGAGCGGGATGCAGTACAGCTTGTTGAGGTAATTCTCTTCCATAGCTGCAAGGATCTGAAGCTTGATCTCGAACTCACCGGGGGCTGCAAACTCTCCGTTTCCTGCCATGCAGTTGGACCACCACTGATAGGTCTCAGTGCGGTCTTCACCGTTGATGTTGATCGTGAGAGTGTCGGTCGCCGGGTTCCAGCAAGCGCGCTCATGGATGCTGACATAGTCAGGATCGCAGTATACGCGGAACATGGTGAACGGATAGAACGCCGCACCGCCCCATGCGCCGTAGCCGATGGCGAACTCGCCGTTGGGAACAGCATTGTACCTATCCTGTACATTGCCGACTGCTTCAAGCTCGATCTTGCCGAATCCGGTTCCATCAAGCGCTGCATTCAGGTAGTCCTGGATAAGCTGGACCTGCTGTGTGTCGGTGGAGTCAAGAGCGCCTTTCTTGTAGCCGAGGCGGATCTTGATGGGATCACCTGCTGTGTAGAGACCGTCTGCGACGAGCTCTTCACAGGCCTTGGTGAAGTGCTCCTTGGCCAGTGTGAGGTTGTAACCGGTGATGGAGTCATAAGCTTCCTTAAGGGTCGCATATGCCTTCCCTGCGCCGTACTCTACTTCATAAAGGTTGCAGATCGCCTGCATGGCTTCGTCGGAAGCTCTGTACATGGAGGTAGGATCCTTATAGATGTTGTAGAAGTACAGGTTGTTCAGAAGTCCGTACATGGGCTTGTAGCCAGCGGTGGCCTTGACCCAGTCAGTGCGGTCGATGGCAAGAGTGAATCCTCTGCGGAAGTTCCAGTTGCTCATGACTACGGAGTTCTGGTTGCCGGTGGTCTCATCCATGGACTGGAGAGCCTTGAGGTTGGTGTTGAGGAAGAACCTCATTGTATATGTCTCATCCTCTTTGTAGAGCTGATCAGACAGGCTGTAATTGACGACTTCGTTCGCCGGGAGATCCCAGTTGTCAAGCTGGCCCTTGAGGAACGCCTGCTTGGCAGCGTCGTCAGTCATAACATCGATGATGATCTTGTCTGCCTGGAAGACTTCCCTGGTTTCTCCGTCGACTTCCCAGTTGGAGGTTCCGACGAGTCTGCCGGTCTTCTTGTCTTCTTCAAAGGCATAGTAGTAGGGGTTCTTTGTGTAGACCAGCTGCTTCTCTTCCTGCAGGGAGGAGATGATGTACGGGCCGTAGGACATGGTGTTCTCAACGGTCGTGCCGTAGCTGGTGGTAACGAGGGTACCGGTGGTATCCTTGTTGTCATCATAGTAGGGGATGTAAACCAGCCAGTTGCTGGTCAGTCCTGCCATGAAGTAGTCGATGTCGCAGTAAACCTCGTTTACATAGATGAGGTTGCTGTCATCAAGTTTGTAGAGGCCGACAGTATCCCAAGTGGTCTCGGGATAGGATGTCTCGATGAGGAAATAGTTGTAGTCGCAGGACTCATCCTCATTGCCCCAGTCATCAGACGAGATCGTGAGGAGCAGGTCCGCACGGGATTCGTCGGTAAGAGGAACGTTTCCGTTCTCATCCTTCGCAGCAGCAAGTGCAGCGTATCCGTCGGGATCGAGGTAATCAGCATAATCGGTCAGTGAAGCGCCGTCCATGTAATCCATGCCGGTGTCGACGCCGATGAAGATCCTCTGTCCGTCGGCAGTCCTGTAGATGCCGTCATCGCCCTTAACGAGGTCAGCGAACTGGATGCCGCCGGTCTCGCCGTATGCAGTCCTTCCGGAATGGAAGTAGCCGTTAGCACCTGCCACGGCGGTCTCGCCGGAGTAGTAGCTGTTGGCACGATAGTTCTGCATATCGGGGTCCAGCAGTCTCTTGAAGGACTCAATGTAATCGTCGGCGGTGATCTCTTCACCGTTCTGCCACTTCATGCCGTCTCTCAGAGTGATCTGGAAGACATAGCCTTCCTTGACGTCGGCAGGATCGCTTCCGGCAAGGTCAACGGCATATTTGGTGAGGTCAGCTGTGTGGGACGCGGTGACGTCTTCGACAGCAGTGGCCGCCTTGTAGGTCCACTGATAGACCTGGTTCACGGAATCCTTGATACTCATGTCGACAAACGGAGTGGACATGTATGTAAGAACAGCACTGTCCGCGCTTGTCTCCCAGGTATGGGGATTCCACTTGTCTGCAAGTGCTGTTGAATAGCTGTTATATGTATAGGTGATGGTATATCCATCTTCACCCTTTTTCTTGCCTTTGCAAGAAACCATACTAACAGCCATGCATGCCAGCAACAGCAGCGCCAGTATTTTCTTCATTGTTTTCTCCCTTCTTTTTAAGGTCATACGGACAAATTTTATACTGTTATTAGAAACAAATCAATAATTGATATGGAAATATGTATATTCTGTCAAATATGAGACCTTGAGCGTTTAAAAAATGTGTATAATACCTTTTCAATTATTTCACAATTATTTCACAGGTGTTCCCGACAACAGAAAAGCTCCGGAACTGCTTCGTTCCGGAGCCTGACGTCGGGAGATGCCCCGCCGGATTCAGAATTCTATTTTCTCGGGCAGAGAGTCATCGTCATCTATCCATTCCTGGATCTCCACGACCCTGTAGTCGCTCTCGGTATCCCTGATCACTATCTCCTTGATGCCGGCATTGATGATCAGCTTGCGGCACATCATGCAGGATGAGGAATCCGGGATGATCTCTCCCGTGCCGGGCTTTATGCACGCCATGTAAATCGTTGCTCCGAGCATCTCCTGCCTGGAAGCCGAGATTATCGCATTGGCTTCGGCATGTGCCGACCTGCACAGCTCATAACGCTGCCCGGAAGGTATATTGAGCGCCTCCCTTGTGCAGTAGTTGAGATCCGAACAGTTCTTCCTGCCTCTGGGAGCCCCGTTGTATCCGCTGGAAACGATCTCATCGTTCTTAACGATGATCGCTCCGTAGCACCTTCTGAGACACGTGGATCTTTCCGCCACGGTCTGCGCGATGTCAAGGTAGTAATTCCTCTTGTCTCTTCTGTTCATATTACGTGCCCTCCCGGCAGCCCTGCCGTATTGCCCTGCTTTTATAACGATTATATAATGGGAATGCAATAAATAATACTGTTTTTTGAAAGGAGAACCTGCTTTGCTTAAGGACATTGAGATCGCTCAGGCGTGTGAGATGAGACACATTTCGGAGATAGCCCGGGAAGCCGGGATCGCTGAGGAGTATATCGAACAGTACGGAAACTACAAGGCGAAGATCTCCACTTCTCTTCTGGA
>JAFZZV010000221.1 GCA_017828855.1 Oscillospiraceae bacterium
GCGATGTGCTCGGAAGCAGGCGTCAAGCTCACGCCCGCAGGCGCCGGCTTTCCGTACGGCATAGATGCGAGCGACAGCTATATACGGGTCGCACCTACGTATCCGTCTGTAGCTGAACTAAAAAAAGCTGCTGAGCTTCTCAGCACATGTGCGCTTATCACAGCATTAGAGAACAATGATCACCGGGAGGTTTGATTTTTTATTATGAATAAGTATCCAAAAGCACCCGCGCTAATCATTGCAGTTTTTTTCATTTGTCTCTGTCTGTTCGGGATATTCGGTATCCACACAGAATACGGGGACATCAGAACTGCGATTTCATACGCGGTAAAGGAGTCATCCACGGGAACAGGTCTGGGAAAGGAGATCCTGGTCACTTTCCTGTGCCCGGAAGGAACAGAGCTCTCGGACGATGTCATTGACGAGATCTGTGACGTGATAGGCAAGAGGATCATAGAATACGGCATAAACGACGCGCGTGTCTATTATGACAGTAATATGAACGTCTTTGCCGTTGAACTCGCCTATACCGGTAGATCCAGTTATGACCCCAATATAATCTATGATTACGTTGGAAAAGTCGGGAATGTGGAGATCCGTGCGGGCAATGAGAAAGATGATGACGGACATCCCGCCGGAGTCACTGCAGAAACTGTGATAGTCGGGAGAGACGACATAAAGGATGTGAACTTCTCCATCGACGATTCCAGCTCAACGACAAGATATATCTGCGACATCACTTTCTCCGGGGATTCCAAAAAGGCGATACAGGAGTATACCGAGAAGATCATTAACGCCGAGACCAGCATAGAAAAGTACTACTCTATCTGGCTGGACGACACGATGCTCACTTCAAGAGCGTTCACGTCGGTGATCAAGGACAGTGTGGTCCCCGCCGGTACCATCCTGACTTCTTCTTCCGATGTCATAGACGACTATATCGGACTCAGATTGGCGATCGCTTCCGGAAAACTGCCTTTTGAGCTGACACCCGCATATGTCTATAACTTTTCGGAACCCGATCACAGCACAGTGTTCATCGGAGCGCTCATCATGCTTCTTACCACTGCGATTGCTTTCGTTGCCATCGCGGTCATCAGGTACGGCCTCAGCGGGATCGCATCCGCAGTCGGAATGATCGGTTTTGTCGGAGCAGTCAGTGTGATGCTTTCCGGAGGCCTCAGTTCTGCGCTTGGTCTGTATGTTACAAAGTACGTATTGTATGCGCTGGCGGCAGCAGTCGTCTCGCTGTCGCTGATGATGCTTTCCGTCCTCGGCAGACTGTCGCAGGCTATGAGGAAGTCCACGGTCTTCAGGGCTGCGAAGGACATATTCGCTGCAGCGGAGAAGCGCGGAGCACTTGCACTGGTCACTCTTGCAGCGGCGACCGTTCTGCTGCGCATAATCTACGCGCTGGTTCCCGGAATGTATGCACCGTATTCAGTAATTGTATCTTTTACGATGTTCTTTGCTGCCGGTTATGTCTTCCTGCTTCTTGGAAGCGCTTGCATCATAAAGGCTATGACTTCTTCCAGAAAACTGGCGAAAGAGATCTTCTACGGAGGTAGAGCCGCATGAAACGAACAGTTAAGCTTATATGCCTGATCACCGTTGCCGTGATCAGCCTGGCAGGTCTGCTGACCGTTATCCTGACCGGTGGATTTGAACCCTCTGCGGAGACTGACGGAAAGACAGTGCTCATCGCCACTGCCCCGTATGACCTTAAGGAAGAAACGGTAGACCGCGGCGTACTGCACGAAAGACTGAGTTCGGTCATCAGTGTCCCGTTCACGGTGGGGATCACCAGGAACTATTCGCACGGATACCCCGATGTGATCATTACTTCAGTAGAGCCGATCGAAGCTTCTGACGAACAGATCAAGACAGTCCTGAATGAGGCGTATGAGGAACTCGACATAGAGACTGTAGACCGGTTTGCTTTCAAACCTTCACGGACGAGGGCTTTCTATTACCTCTGCGTCCTGGTCATTTTTGCAGTGCTGTTTTCCGCTGTTATGCTTTTCTTCGCGATGACCGGGCGTCCGTTCCTGGATTCTCTGAAATGGTGTGCTGCATCCGCAGCGTCCCTGCTCACTTCGATGCTGGTCGAGAAACTTGTAGGCTGCAGAGAAGGAGAGATGGTGCTGTTCTTCTCGCTTCTGAGCCTCTCGGTCTCAACTGCGGTATCTTTCAACAGTTCGTTCACTGCTGCGCAGAATGATGGAAACAAAGGAGCATCACTGACAAGTCCTGTGATATGGTATGCAGTGATCGTTCTGCTGTTCTCGGCGGCAGCTCTTGCAGCTTCTTTCTTTACCGGCGACATGGCCGGGATGACCGGACCGCTCTATGTGGTCATGGTATCAGCTGCGGCGATCGTTCCTTCGCTGATCGTCTCCGTCGTGACGGTGCTTGCGCTGTCTGCTGAAGACCGGAGATCCGCATGAAATGCCCGTACTGCGGCGCAGCCGACACTAAAGTCATCGATTCCCGCCCGTCCATTGACGACCTCCGTATTAGGAGGAGGCGTGAGTGTATCGAATGCGGGAAGAGATTTACCACATATGAGGCGATCGAATCTTCTCCCGTAGTAGTGATCAAAAAGAACGGTTTCAGGGAACTGTATGACAGGGAAAAGGTCTTGAAGAGCATGCTGAAAGCATGTGAGAAGCGTCCGGTATCGAACGAGCAGCTTCTTGAAGTGTGTGACCGAATAGAGAAATCACTGCAGAACAGGCTTGACACTGAAGTCTCCTCACAGGTCATAGGCGAGCTGGTGATGGAGGAACTCAAAAACCTTGACAAGGTCGCGTATGTGCGCTTCGCGTCAGTTTACAGGGACTTCAGAGACATAGACTCATTCGTGCAGGTCATAAGCGAGATGCAAAAGAACCAGTAAGGAAAAGGGCCTCTTCCGAGATCGGGAGGCCCCTTTGTTTAATCGATGAGGGTATTATGCTGAAGAAAAACGAGATCATAAGGCTGACTGTCACAGGGATATCCAGTGACGGAAACGGCGTCGGGCGGTATGACGGCCAGGCGGTATTCGTTCCGTATACCGCTGTGGGAGACGAGCTGGATGTCCGCATAGTAAAGGTGCTACGCACATATGCTTACGGAATTATCGATCAGCTGATAAAACCCTCCGGTGACCGGATCGATGCCGATTGCCCGCATTTCGGAAAGTGCGGGGGGTGCTGCTTCCGGCATATCTCATACGAAGCCGAGATGAAGGCAAAACAGTCTTTTGTCGAGGACGCGCTGAACCGCCTCGGAGGGTTGTCTGTTTCGGTAAGGCCGATCATACCTTCTCCAAATGCAGATGAATACAGGAACAAAGTCCAGTTTCCCGTAGTAGAAAGAGACGGAAAGCTGATTCCCGGGTTCTTTTTTCAGCGCTCACACAGGGTTATAGATATCTCGGACGCATGCCTGCTTCAGCCTCATGTCATGAACAGCATCGCTGTTTCCGCATGCAAGATACTGACCGAGACGGGGGAGACAGCATACGATGAGACTGACCAATCCGGCAATATCCGCCATCTGCTGATTCGCAGGAGCAGCCTGGACGGAAGCATCCTGCTTTGCGTTGTCTGCAAAGACGGTTCGCTGAGAGATGAATCAGAATTTACAGATAGTCTGTCAAGTGAATATCCTGAGATCAGAACGATAGTGATAAACAAAAATGACAGAGACGGCAATGTGATAATCACGGATAAGAGCCGAGTTATAGCGGGACCGGGTTACATAGAAGATTCAATCTGCGGAGTGCCTGCTAAACTTACTTACGATTCTTTCTTTCAGATCAATCATGATGCGACAGAGAATCTGTACAGATGTGTCAAGGAATGCTGCTCGGCCGGGGAAGGACAGACGGTCATTGACCTTTACTGCGGGACAGGAACGATCGGACTGTCATGCTGCGACAGTGACACCCGGCTGTACGGGATAGAGACTATTCCAAAAGCAGTCGAAAGCGCACGCCTGGCCGCTGAAACAATGGGATACGAAAAGGCCGAGTTCATCTGCGGGGATTCAGGCAAGATAAGGGAACTGATCGAACAGGGTATCGTAGCTGATGCTGTTATCACGGATCCGCCGAGAAAAGGATGCTCGGAGGAGGTCCTCAACGCCATGGTCGAAAGCATGGCGGACAGGATCATCATGGTCTCCTGCAATCCGTCAACGCTTGCAAGGGATCTGAAGTATCTGTGCAATAACGGGTTTGCCGTTTCTTCAGTTCAACCGTTTGACCTTTTTCCGAGAACAAAGCATGTCGAATCAGTCGTGTTGATGACTCGAGGCGAGTAGAAACTACAGAATAGATAGCTACAAAAAGGAGTTATTCAATGGATGATTGGAGATTGAATGGGCAGGAAGAATACCTGAAGAATGTGGCTCTATATAGAGTGTCATTCCCTGAGTTTTGGCAAAAAGCGTATGCTGAAAAAAACGCATTTTATCAAATGATATCAGATTATGCTCATCGGTTTGTTGACCAGATGAAGCGCGGTGAAGAGTATCTCGAAGGAGAAAAGATTCAACACTTTTGGCATGAGCATTGCGAGTTCTGCTGGGAGAAAGCGACAACCGACAAGGAATGCGTTTTTTACTGCACAAGGGATATGCGTTATTGGGTATGTCCGGAGTGCTTCCATGACTTTAAGAATTCATTTGGATGGGCAGAAAAGGAGTCGTCCGAGTTGTTTAATAATCAGGACGAGTAATGCGATCGACGCTATAGAAATTTCCGCGTACACAAATTGTCGATTTGTTTGCAAATCGGTAATTCATTGAATCAGTCGTATTGATATCACGAGGCAC
>JAFZZV010000020.1 GCA_017828855.1 Oscillospiraceae bacterium
GGAATCCTTGTTGCAGCTTCTGATGCTGAGGGTCTTACCCCCACCATTAACGCATGCGCTGATGCCGGCATCGTAATGTTCACGATGGACACCGACTGCCCCGACAGCAAGCGTCTTGCTTTCGTCGGAACACACAACGAGAACTTCGGCCGCAAGCTCGCTCAGTTCGCTGTTGACTGGGAAGACAAGTTCGGTGAGTCCGCAAGGATCATCGTCATGCACGGTGCTGTTGCTCAGCTCGGCATGATCCAGCGTCTGAAGGGCATCACTGATGTCGTTGCAGAGAACGCCAGCAAGGGCGCTGAACTGCTCGACTATCAGTCTCCTCCGAGTGCTGACGCAGGTCAGGCCACCGAGGAAGCCATGATGCTCGCCAACCCCACCTGGAACTGCGCGCTCTGCACACACGCTGGCGGCGCCTGGGTCTCCGCTGTTTTCGAAGAGAACGGCTGGAATGATGCAGCTACCAACCCGGCACACTGCGGCGTCCTTTCCGACGACACAGCGCAGGTCATCAACGCTGTCAAGGACGGCTTTGCTACAACCACTCAGGTTCAGAAGCAGGCCAACTGGGCATACAACGGAGTAGATCTTATGTTCAAGAAGATCGCTCTCGGTATGGATCCCCCGTCCGACTTCGTCGAGACTCCCACATTCTATGTCACCATCGACAACGTCTATGATGACGACATGTATCCCACAAGGCAGTAATTTCTGAAAAGAAACAGCTGACCGAATAAGGTTACAAACAACGGTGCGCCGCGGAAAACGCGGCGCACTTTTGCGTATATAAGTATTAAATGTAGATATCGGCTGTATAAAAAGTCCTTCCTTTGCGGCTGATGCCTCCTTCTTCGGCAAGGACGCCTTTGCCTTTGCCTCTGAGGGATATCGTGTCTCCCGGACTTATCCGGGCATCCGCAGATGTACAGACGGAGTAGTTTAGGGATACAAGTCCCTCGGAGATATATCTCGCGGCTGCTGAGCGCGATATGCCGAACATGGCTCCGGTCACAGCGTCAAGTCTCGGGGACTGTGCGGTGAAGGTCACTTCCTTTTTTCTGATCACCGGCGGAGGGACTTCGCTGAGAGGGATCTCCTCTCTCTTGACACCGAACCTGCTCACATGGTCCAGATCCAGCAGAACGGTGTCCAGGACCGAATCCATGCACATGAGATATGCTGTGCTTCCATCGATCAGTATATCTCCGATCCACTCGCGTTTGATGCCCAGCGCGAGAACGGCTCCGAGATAATCGCGGTGGCTCGGAGCACCGAATCCGGCAGTGATCCTGACAGCTCTTATACATTCCGCTGAGGGATCGTCATCACCGTACCAGTCCGGGAGAAAGAAGGCGACGTTCCGGTCAGTTCCGGGAACTCCGCCTGAGAACACGATCCTGGCATCTGCCCTGTTGGCGAACGCTGTCTTAACTGCGTACTGCTCAGCGGGAGTGAGAAAATGCGAGTGTGTGACGGAGGATATGCGCCGGCACCTTCCGAGGAGGTCTTCCGCCCGCCTTATAAGTTCAGTATCTGCCGCCATTTGTCGATGACCTCATCATCCAGGAAATCCCCGAGCCTTGAAGGGGATGTGCTGTCACGGCTGCTGATCAGCGATGAGATGCGCTCTCCCACCCGGTCTACTTCTTCCTTGAGGGAACGGGAGGACATGTGCATCACTCCTGATCTGGACACACCGGTCCTGACGAGATTGTCGGATGACACCACCTTGACGCTCTCGTCCCTGCCTATCTCTTGTGAAAGCTTCTCAATGTATGCGTCGGCTGACTGACCGCTGTCCGTGAAGACGACGTCGACCCCGTGATGGTTGAAGCGCTTTCCGGCGCTGTCGCTGCTTCTGTATGCGTCAAAGACGATCACTGTGCCGGTGCCTGTGAAGCCGCTGTAGTCAGCCATTATATCCATCAGCCTTGTCCTTGCCAGGTCAAGGCTTTTTTGTGACAATTCGTTCAGGTCTTCCCATGCGAATATGACGTTGTATCCGTCCAGGATCAGCCTGTTCTTTCTGGAATAGACATCATCCGCACCGGAGGCTTCCCTGACCACACTGGCCTCACCGTACTGCCGCCTTCTGATCGGTCCGAATTCCCGTTCCATGAGCGACTCCAGAGCCTTCTCATCCAGGTTCATGCTTCCGGACGGATGACCGGACTGGCTGTCATTTTTCTGTTTAAGCGACGCCTCAAGATGCATATACTTCGGGACATCGTTCCATTTCACCGTGAATCCCGCTCCATGCCTGCAGAAGACGGAATCCGCGGTGTTCTGCACATCGCGTTCCGGGTCGTATCCGGTTTCTGCCAGCACTCTTTCAGCGTCATGGCATGGGCGGTATCCCGCTGAAACGCAGGACAGGCTCCCGCGGCCGCCGGTATATGAAGCGACAGATGAGGCATAGCCCTGCATCTCGCTGACCGGCACGCTTCCCGTGAGGACCGTGTTTCCGTCCGGCATCTGTTCCGGACTGAAGTCCCCGCTCATCGATCTGATATCGTTTATCGCACGTCCCACCAGATCGGACGGGACTGTCAGGCGGTAACTGTAGTATGGCTCGAGCAGGACGCTTTCCGCGTTCATCAGGCCCTGACGCACGGCTCTCCAGGACGCTTCCCTGAAATCACCGCCTTCCGTGTGCTTGAGGTGGGCACGCCCGGAAGCTATAAGTATCCTGACATCTGTGAGGGGGAAGCCTCCCAGGACACCGACATGCTGTTTCTCCTCAAGAGAGCTGAGGATGAGCCTCTGCCAGTTGATGGCAAGATCGTCGGTGTGGCAGATGCTTCCGTATTCGACTCCGCTTCCCGGTTCGGCCGGCTCGATCAGCAGGTGGACTTCGGCGTAATGCCTCAGCGGCTCGAAGTGTCCCACACCCTCAACTGCAGAGGCGACGGTCTCCTTGTACAGCACCCTGCCTTCATCTATCTCAACGTCTATTCCGAATCTTGACTCTATCAGGCTTTTGAGGACCCCTCCCTGAAGGTCTCCCATTATGTTGGCGTGTATCTCTCCCAGCCGCTCGTCCCATACTATCCTCAGAAGAGGGTCTTCCTCCTCCAGCCTGGACAGCTTCGGGAGGACGGTCCGGGGATCAGCACCTTCCGGAAGCGCGATCCTGTAGACCATGACCGGCTCAAGGACAGGCATGAACACATCCTCCTCCGCTCCGAGGCAGCCACCGGCAAAGGAATGCTCAATACCTGTAAGGGCGGCGATGTCACCCGGAGATACGGAATCGACGGAAGTATACTTTTCTCCGCTGTATATGCGGATCCCCGTTATCTTTTCGGTATACCTGAGGCCGTCGGAGGACTGGCAGCTGATGCTGTCTCTGACATGCAAAACACCGCCGGTGACCTTGACGTGCGTGAGGCGCACGTCGTTCCTGTCTCTGGTGATCTTGAAGACTCTGGCAGCCGGTGCGTCACCGTATTCTCCGGAAGGGGCGACAGCCAGCATGGCGGATATCAGGTCATCGATGCCCTCCAGCTTGAGACCGGATCCGAAGATGCAGGGGAATACCCTGCACTGCGCAAAGAGGGAAGCGGCGTCTTCCGAAGAGACGGAGCTTCCGTCCAGATATACGTTCATGAGATCTTCATCCAGCGCGGCGACTTCCTCCTGAAGAGGTACTGACAGTATGCCGTCCGTGACACCGCCGGTGAAATCCACGGCGTTTGGGGAGAGCATCGTCCTTATCGAGCGCAGTATCTCATCTTTCCCGCTGGTCAGCATGTCCATCTTGGTGATGAACAGCATGGTCGGGATGTGATATCTCCTGAGAAGTTTCCAAAGAGTGACGGTGTGTGCCTGGACGCCGGCGGGACCGCTGATGACCATGACCGCCATATCGGTGACCGGCATCGTGCGTTCCGCCTCAGCGGCGAAGTCCACATGTCCCGGAGTGTCAAGCAGGGTGAAGCCCGTGTCGCCTAAAGTGAAGGAAGCCTGCTTTGAGAATATCGTCACACCTCTGGAACGTTCCAGAGCGTGGGTATCGAACCAGCTGTCGCGGTGATCGACGCGTCCCAGGCGGCGGATAACGCCGGCGCGGAAAAGCAATGCCTCGCAGAGAGTCGTCTTCCCCGCGTCGACATGTGCGAATACACCGACAGTAGTCTTTTTCAAGGCATCATTACCTCCGGATCACGAAGTTTAGTATAGCACAACGGGAGTGACCGGCTGTAACGGAAGTTTAATTGAAAAAAGCGTATGCCGATGCGACAATATATAGGTACAGAGACACTGTATTATTGAGGTGATGGCAATGTCCGTTTTGAGTGAAAAAGCATCAAAGGGCAATATGAAAGCCCTTGAGAACATATACACCGGAGCCAGAGGTCTGGTCCGGTGGGTCTGGTCCATGCTGAGCGGGGAGAAGATCGGCGAAGCTGACGAGAGAAGGATCTGGAAAGCGTTCTATGACGCAGTGGCAGACGGAAGGCTCTCCGAAGGTGATCAGGTGGAGGGATTCCTCACCGCCGCTGCCGCAGCGGTATTCTCGGGCAGCGACCCGGATTCCGCGGCAGGGAAGGGCGGGGAGCTTGTAGTGAGCATGATCAAGTTCCCCGGGGATATGGATGCAGGAAAGAAGTATATGGAACAGCTGTTCTCGTCCATAGACAAAGGCGGAAGGGCGGCGGCCATGCTGTGTGCGACAGGCCTTTCTCCGGAGAACGCAGCGAAGGTGCTCGGACTGCCGGCAGACGAGTCCGCGTCGACGTTGCTTGGCGCAGTCGATGCGCTGAAGGGAGCTGCAAGGGAACTTGCAGCCGGAAGATACAACATCAATATACCGACACCGGAGATGTTCGGAGACCTGATCGGAAGGGCGGCTTCCACGATAGACGCTGACGGAGAGCCGGACAGCGAGATCCTAGGATACGCAAGAGCGGCTGCAGGCGGGAGATCTTCCGCGTCAAAGAAGAAGGAACCGGAAGAGAATACGGGCAGAAAGATACCGGGCTGGGCGATAGCGGCGCTGTGCTGCGTACTGATCGCTGCTGTCGGAACTGTTGCCCTGTTCCTCAAAGGCAGGGGAGAGGAGCCTAACGGAGGGACCGGCACATATGACGGACCGGTGAGCGGCGATAACGGCGACGACGAGATGTTCGCTAACTACCGCGTGGTAATGGAGATAAAAAACTACGGCACCATTGAGTTGGAACTGGATACGGAGGCTGCGCCGAGGACCGTGAAGAATTTTGTGGATCTTGCAAATGCGGGATTCTATGACGGGCTGACATTTCACAGGATCATTGAGGGCTTTATGATCCAGGGAGGCGACCCTGAAGGTAACGGCTCGGGCGGATCCAAGAAGAAGATCATCGGTGAGTTCAGTGCAAACGGCGTGGAGAATCCCATCTCCCACACTAGAGGGGTCATATCCATGGCAAGATCCAGTAACGACTACAACAGCGCCAGAAGCCAGTTCTTTATCGTTCAGCAGGACAGCACGTATCTTGACGGCCAGTATGCCGCTTTCGGTCACGTGATCTCCGGGATGGACGTGGTGGACAAAATAGCCGCAGATGCCAGACCTATAGATAACAACGGCACGATCCCCGCGGAAGAACAGCCCGTGATCCTTTCCGTAACGGTATCTGTCATCTGAGTTTCTGAATTAATATCAGAACCGCCATGCAGGCTGACTGCGTGGCGGTTCATTATCGGGACAGATAGTAGTGGTCGACGATGGTTGCACCTGCGTATGATCAGCAGCTGACCACGCTGAAGCAAAACAATATATAAAACAGATTCCGGCGTCCCGTATTAGCGGGGCGCCGGTTCCATCAAGATCAGGTTTTGATATCAGGTCAGATAACGACAACGGAGAATCCCGGGTTGGATGTTACGATGAAAGACCTGACTACGAGGATCGCGTTCTCCCTGGCTTTCATCAGCAGCCCTGATTCAAGGGCTTTCTTTTCCATCTTGCTGTTCTGGTCGCTGGTGAACGAGGCGTAATCGGTGATCGTTATCCTGTTGAAGAATGAGTACGTCTCATCCATGGCTTCTATGGAGTTGAAATCTATCTCGTGCGAAAGGATCTCCGCGGCCGGAAGGGTGACTGTGATCAGTTCGCCCTCCAGATTGATCTGTGCCTTGGAGAGATCCACTCCGGCTTTGATGGTGCCGTCATAGATGATGATGAATGAGTTAGTTGTAAAAGGTATCCTGTATCCGTAAAAGTCCAGATGACTGTCGTACTTTACGGCGTTGGTATAGTTGTACTCTACGGTAGCAAGCTCCGATATGTCGGCAAGCTCCTCCGCAAGTGATATCGTGTCAACAGTAGGCTTCTTCTTTTCATTTTTCGCTTCTATGTAGTTTATCCCGCAGAAGAACGCAGCGGCTGCCAGGGCAAGGATAGAGACTACTGCAACCAATGCAGTGAGCACTTTCTTTTTCATGGTTTATACTCCGAAATAGTAGTTAATAGCAATACGGTGATAACTTTATGATCGTGAACATCCATATTATATATATCGCGGTGCTGATATATCAAAAAAATGATGTAAAATCCCTTCACTTTTTTTATGGAAGATGGTAGAATACATCAAGTATAGTATGGCTTGGAATAGTGACATATGAATTCATTGAATTGATCAGTTAGTTCCTTGAATGTCTAGAAAATAAAGAGAAGCGAGTTCAGCTGCTGCAGCGGAACCTTACGGATCAGGACCGCAGGATGGAAGAAAGGATATCGATTGAGAACCGGAAACCGCGAAAAAGCAGGAAGCATGACGCGGACAGGAATGGAATGATCGGGATCCTGAAGAGTAAAGTTTTCATTGCTTTCTCAGTACTGATATCTTTGGTGCTGATCTGCCTGTTAGTGTTTCCAATCTACCGCGTAGAAGATGATTCCATGTATCCCACTTTGAGAAAAGGCGATGTTGTAGTTGGATTCCATTCAAGAGCAACTCAGGGAGATATAGTAGTTGTAAGGTATAACAAATTGCTGTTGGTCAGAAGGCTCATATCTACTGGTGGACATTTATTTGATATGAATGATGGGGGGAAGGTTTATATTGATAAAATAGAATTAAAAGAACCTTATTTAGACAGTTTATCCAGAGGAATATTGGACATCACACTCCCATATGAAGTGCCGGAAGATAGACTTTTCATTATGGGAGACAACAGAAAAGAAAGCATTGACAGCAGGTCAACAGCGTTGGGGACTGTTAGTCGGGATATGATTGACAGTGTTTTGTATTTTTGTATTTGGCCAATCAATGATTTCGGGCTTTTAGAAAATCGGTAATAACGTGTCGATCACGTTTATTATATATACAACATGGGAATCTGAATTATGAAGGAGAGAATGAACCAAATGAAAAAGTTTTTAGCTTTATTGCTTACGGTTATTCTGCTCTTCTCGATCGGTTCGACTGTCTTCGCTAGTGATGTAGAAGAAACCGAAGAGAAAGGCAGTATCACTGTAAAGAATGCAACTAAAGGTTATGTGTACTTAGCATACAAGATTTTGGATGCTACTTATGCAGAAGTCCCTCAGTTGAATGACCAAGGGGAACCCGTTGTTGATGATAACAATAAACCGGTAGTTGATCTGCTTGTATCTTATACTACAACAGATAAAGAGTTGTTTGGTGGTACTGGATCACCTTGGGTTGTATCTACTGTGGCCGATGCAAACGGAAACTACAATGTTACACTTGCTGAGGGCAAGGATATCGATGACGTAAAGGATTGGATCCTCGATAATCTTTCAGAGTTTACTGCTATTAAACCGACGACCGGTGCAGATACTAATGGAGTGGCTGAAGCTTCATCTGTAGTATGGGAAGACCTTGATCTGGGATATTACTACATTACTTCCGGTCTTGGCTCAGTCGTGACTATTGACTCTACTACACCGGATGCCGAAGTGTACGACAAAAATGAAACAGAACCTGAAGATCCTGAAAAGTGGATCGTTGCCGTAGATGATGTATCATTAGTTCCCGGAGAAAACGATGAGCACTATGGTGAGCCCGGCGTTAAGGAAGCTGATGCTCATGTAGGAAGCAAAGTTGACTTTTTGATCACAGCAAAGACAAACAACTGGATAGATCAGGATACCATCCGCGAGGAATGGGTGCTTGAAGATGTTCCTGCAGGTATGGCGATTGATACGACTACTCTCGTTGTTAAGTTCAATGGTACAACTCTTGGCGAAGATGATTATGATATCGCAATCCTTAAGGATGATGAGACTGGTATAATAAGCAAGATGAAAATCACTGTTCCGATGATTGATGAAGATGGCAACAGTATCTATGCTGCAAATACTCTGGATGTACCGGCTCAGGCAGCTCAAGGCAATCAACCAGCGACCGAAGCTGAGATCTACGGACTGATTCCGGTAGAAATCACCTTCAGTGCAACTGTCACAGAAGTTGCCGGCGATCAGCCTGCGAAAAACGTGATACCTGGTGATGAGGTCAAGGTCTATACATATGCAGTTTTGGTGGCCAAAGTTGATGACGACGGAAATGCACTCGCCGGAGCGGAATTCCAGCTGTACAGAACAGTAAAGAAGACTGTTGAGGGCAAGGAAACAACAGAAGAAACGCTTCTTACTTTCATTGATAATGGGGACGGCACATATACCTATTATGAGAAAGTTGATGACGAAGACGAAACAGAGGTAACAGATACTCTTGTAGCAGATGAAGACAATGGATGCAAATTCGTCATTAAGGGTCTTGATGGTTCCTGGACATATGTTCTTAAAGAAACTAAGGTCCCTGATGGTTATACTCAGGCTGGTGATGTAGACATTACGTCAGACGATTTAACGCAGGTTACTGAGACAGTAACAACTACAGAAAATGGCACTGAAACAACAACTACATATACTCCTATTGACACATCAGTTGATTCCGAGGATCTCGAAGAAAAAGAGATTGAAGTCGAGAACAAAAAGGGAACTCCCCTTCCTTCTACTGGTGGTATAGGTACAACTGTTTTCTATGCGGTTGGAGCGATTCTGGTTCTTGGAGCTTGTGTGCTGTTTGCTTCTCGCAAGAGAATTAGTGTAAAGTAACTTCTTGAACTATTGATTCTCATGTCTAACAGGCGGGGCTGAAAGTCCCGCCTGTTGTTATAATCCAGTTGAGAAAGGAACGTTCGAAACAAACAACTACGTGCTATGCGTGTAAGATAAACTAAAAACAAACCTACCCTCAATGCTAGAATTGGATATTTCAGGCCCCCAATAAAGCAAAAAAGATAGGTTTAAGGTGAATAAGATAAATTCACTGTCGAACTTAGAATGGATGTGTAAAACCATATCGTCTTCATACTAAAGTATCAAAGGAATATAATATGTGGACGGCACAGGGAAGACCTGCGATAGAAAATCCGGACAATCTACAGGTACAAGGGCATCGAGATAGTGGAAGGCCACATGATGCCGGACCACGTACATTTGCGGCTGAGCATTCCTCCGAAATACAGTGCATCATCGGTGATGAGACATATCAAAGGAAATAGGTACTGGGGCTTAAAAAATAAGAAAAGAAAAGCAAGTACCTTGAGATGCTGGCCGGTAACATAGGCTTTTTGCCTATGTGTATACCGTCATATGTCGTTGTGAGTTAGATTTAATTACTAGTTGAAAAGTTATCACATTTCTACAAAAAGGATAACAGAAAGGGGACAGTAGGAGTAACACAAAGATCTACTCTCACGTTTGTAAGGAACAAGTGTGCTGAAGTGAAATAGTAAACGCAACACCAGAGCCGGGTTGCAGTAAGTCGTTCGGGAAAGAGGCATAGACTGAGGAAAAAATCCGGCGAAAGTTGCAGTTACTATTGAGTTGATTATAAAAAGGCCGTAAACTCAAGGTACAAACTGAATAGTTGCTCAAGTCAAGA
>JAFZZV010000222.1 GCA_017828855.1 Oscillospiraceae bacterium
AAAGATATTTCTTCCTAAAACTGTCGCGCTTCTACTCAAGGAACGAAAGAGACAGGTCAGAGAATTCAAATCGATTCTCGGAGATGATTACCAGGATTACGATCTGGTTGTCTGCTATGAGAACGGGACGCCGATAGAGCACGGCAAGATCCGTGAGATGTTCAATAACCTGATTAAAGAAAACGATCTGCGTCCGGTTGTCTTTCACAGCCTGCGACACTCGAGCACGACTTATAAACTGAAGATCAGCGGGGGAGATATTAAAGCGGTCCAAGGTGATACGGGACATGCGGAGGCAGCCATGATCACCGAGAGATACGCACATATTCTGGATGATGACCGGCGTGTAAACGCAGAGAAATTCGAGGAGATGTTTTATCAGGAAAAGAAGCAAACGGAAGAAACTGACGATGAGGATATAGAAAAGGTTATTCGAAAACTAAAAGAATCTCCGGAGTTGCTTCAAATACTAAAAAGCCTAACAAAATAATGATTGCCCTGGCGCTGGCCAGGGCAGTTTTTTGTCTAGCGAAAACCACACGCTAGGCGTGTGGTTCCAAAAAGGTTCACCGGTGAGGCGTACAAAAAAACTCCTTTTTGGTATACTGAGCGGGACTGCCAGTCACGCGAAGTAACACAAAAAGGAGGTCGACCAGAATGAGCCTGGAAGACATAAACAGTTTAAGTCATACAAAGTGGAACTGCAAATACCACATGGTCTTTGCACCTAAGTACAGGCGGAAAGTCTTCTACCACGAAAAGAGATTGGAAGTGGGGAAGATATTACGACAACTATGTGAGTGGAAAGGCGTCAATATCATAGAAGCGGAAGTGTGTCCGGATCACGTACATATGCTGGTGGAAATACCGCCCAAGATGAGCGTAAGCTCATTCATGGGCTATCTCAAGGGAAAGAGCAGCACGATGTTGTACGAGCAATTCGGCGAACTGAAGTTCAAGTACAGGAACAGAGAATTCTGGTGCAAAGGATACTACGTGGATACGGTGGGGAAGAATACGCGCCGAATTGCGGAGTACATAGCGCACCAGTATGAAGAAGATCGCCTGGGAGAACAGCTGACGATCCCAGGAATGGAAGACGCGTTCAGCAAAAAGAAGAAGAAATAGTCAACGGAACGCGGCTGGCAGTCAGATTTACACGTTTGACGTGTGGTGCGAGGAACAGAGGGCTTCGCCCGCATGTGAAAAACCACCGGCTTAGCCGGTGGATGGTTATTTGGCAATGGGTTGACGTGAGGACAAAAAGTGTGTTAGTCTGTCATTGTGAAAGGGAGTAGCTAAACACCCCAAAGGTGGTTCCGAACCCGTCATCACGACGAGAAACGTCCGGGCCGGAAGAGATAGCAAGACTTTTGCTGCATGTGTTTTGCGGCAGAAGTCTTTTTTGTTGGAGGAACAACTTAATGGATTATTACACACTGCCGTCCGGCAGAGTACTGGAAGAACTCGGATCAGATATGGCAACAGGGCTGAGTTCCGGGGAAGCGGAGATCAGAAGAGAGAGATACGGCGAGAACGCTCTTGCGGAGAAGCCCCCAAAGACCCTGTTTCAGAGGTTCATGGCGCAGTTTGCTGACATACTCATCATTATTCTCCTCATATCCGCGGCTATCTCCTTCGCTGTATCGCTGATAAGCAATGAGGAGAGCTATTTCGAGCCGATACTGATACTTGTCATAGTGATAATCAACGCATGCATCGGTGTTTTCCAGGAGAGCAAGGCTGAAAAGGCACTGGATGCCCTCAGGAAGATGTCATCTCCTCATGCCAGGATACTCAGGGACGGAGAGGAGAAGATGGTCGACACGAAGGAACTTGTGCCAGGTGACATCATAAGGTTGGAAGCGGGAGACTTCGTGCCGGCAGACGCGAGGCTCATCCGTGCCTCGAACCTCAAGGTCGAGGAAGCTGCCCTCACGGGAGAATCTCTCCCGGTGGAGAAGGATCCCGATGCAGAAGTAAGGGATAACGCACCGCTTGGTGACAGGGTCAACATGGTCTACAGCGGATGCTCGGTAAGCTACGGGACCGGCATGGGAGTGGTCACCGCGACCGGGATGGACACCGAGATGGGAAAGATCGCTTCGCTGCTCAATGAGGAGACTGAGGAGCAGACACCTCTGCAGCAGAAACTGGCCCAGCTCGGGAAGATACTCGGCTACATATGCCTGGCTGCCTGCGCGGTCGTCTTCGTCGTGGGGCTCATAGACGGAATGGATCCGCTGGACATCTTCATGGTGGCGGTCTCTCTTGCGGTATCGGCGATCCCGGAGGGACTTCCCGCGATAGTGACCATAGTACTGTCCATAGGCGTGCAGCGCATGGTGGAACACAATGCCATCATACGGAGCCTGCCCGCAGTGGAGACCCTCGGCAGCGCCTCGGTCATCTGTTCCGATAAGACCGGAACGCTCACACAGAACCGGATGACTCTCACAAGAGCATGGGTGGACGGAAGAGACGAACCGGAGATGATAACTGCCGACAACAGCGAGGAGGTCAAGAGACTGCTGCTGTACGGCGCACTGTGCTGCGACGGATCCGTCGTGTTCCTGGAGGACGGAGAGAAGCATATCGGCGACCCTACCGAGACGTGCATAGTGCTTGCCGCTCACAGAAACGGCATGCCGAGGGAGGTCATCAACAGGAACTGCCCCAGAGTCGCGGAGCTCCCGTTCGATTCTGACCGGAAGATGATGACAACGATCAACATGATAGACGGTGAGCCTGTAGCGATAGTCAAGGGAGCGTTCGACATGATCGCCGGACGATGCATATCCGGTGATCTCGAAAAGGCAGCCGAAGTGAACAGGGCGATGGGTGAGGACGCACTCAGGGTCATAACCGTCGCATACAGAAAACTGGATTCCGTACCCGAGGATCCCAGAACGGAGGATGTGGAGAGAGACCTGACTCTCATGGGCCTGGTCGGAATGATAGATCCTCCCAGACCCGAGGTCAAGGATGCAGTGGATCTGTGCAGACAGGCAGGTATAAAACCCGTGATGATCACCGGCGACCATGTCATAACCGCATCGGCTATAGCCAGGGAGCTCGGCATACTCACGGATGAGGACGAGGCAGTTACGGGCGTTGAGGTAGACGCAATGAGCGACGACGAGCTGCTGCAGAGGGCAAGGCATATTGCTGTCTACGCGCGCGTCACCCCCGAGAACAAGATCAGGATAGTAAAGACCTGGCAGAAACTAGGAGAGGTCGCCGCGATGACTGGTGACGGAGTAAATGACGCTCCTGCGCTCAAAGCCGCAGATATCGGCTGCGCCATGGGAATAACCGGTACCGATGTGGCAAAGGGAGTTGCGGACATGACGCTGACGGACGACAACTTCGCAACGATAGTCGAGGCAGTCCGTCAGGGACGCGGCATCTTCGACAACATACGCAAGGTAGTCGGATACCTGATAGGAACGAACATCGGGGAGATACTCGTTGTCTTCCTGGCGATGATATTCTGGAGAGAGTCACCGCTGCTGTCGATGCAGCTTCTGTGGCTGAATCTCCTGACAGACAGCCTCCCGGCCATCTCGCTGGGAATGGAGCCCGTGGATACCGATGTCATGGAGAGGAGCCCCAAGAAGCGCACGGACGGCATATTCTCCGGAGGTTTCGGTACCAAGGTGATCCTGCAGGGGATCTACTTCGGCGCTGTGTCTCTGTTTGCGTACTGGCTCGGTAAACAAGCGACCGGAACGGTCTCCGGCGGTCAGACGCTCTGCTTCCTGACCATGGCGGTAGCAGAGATCGTGCAGAGCTTCAATATGAGGAGCCATCACTCGCTGTTCAAAGGGAATCCTTTCTCGAACAGGATGCTTGATCTGTCTGCGTTTCTCTCCATAGGCCTGACAGCGCTCGTGCTGTTCACCCCTCTGAGAACGCTGTTTGAGCTGGATGTCCTGCCAAGGATATACTATCTCTACGGAGCGGGACTTGCGCTTCTTTCGATACCGATCATGGAAGCCGCAAAAGCGATGGGACTCGAAAAAGCCTGAAGACCGCATCCGCATGATCCGGACAACTGTATTTGCTTTATGAAGGAAAAGAAGAAATGGGACCCAGCAAAGAACTGATAGAAGAGAAGATCCGCGCGGGAAGGGATTTCGTTGCGCGTTGGGAGGTCGATGAGAAGCTCTTCGGGGGCTATCTCACCGATCAGGAGAAAAAACTGCCACAGCCTCCCCTGGTCAAGGCACCCATGACCGACAGAGCAATGGATCTGCCGAAGGATTTTTCCGCGCTCGACATAAGCACCGACTTTCTGGACATCATCAATTCCAGGGAGAGCCACAGGGTATATACCGGGGAGAGCATGACGCTGACGGAACTGTCTTATCTGCTGTGGTGCACTCAGGGCGTGAAGGAGATAAGAGGCAAAGCCTATGCCACTCTCAGGACCGTTCCCTGTGGCGGGGCAAGACACGAGTTCGAGTGCTACATGGCTGTAAGGGATGTGGAAGGGCTGGAACCGGGTCTCTATCACTATCTTCCGATGGACCATCAGATCGAATTCCTTTCTGCGCCTGATGATCTTGAGGGATTCGTGAGCGATTCGCTCAGCGGCCAGACCTGGACAGCAAAAGCCAACGTGATCTTCTACTACAGTGCTGTGTTCTACCGCGCGGAATGGAGGTATGGCATCACCACACACCGCGTCCTGCTAATAGACGCCGGCCACATCACTGAGAACATGTATCTCGCGGCCACGTCGATAGGCCTCGGCGGCTGCGCAGTCGGTTCGGTGGAGGGGGATCTGTGCAACAGTGCGTTCCGACTGGACGGACAGGAAGAGGCGATGTTCTACGCTATGCCGGTGGGCAGGATCAGGGCAGAAGACAGAACGGAGGAGAAGGCGTTCTACGCTTTCGTGGAAAAAGAAGGGCTGTAATCGTTGATCGGACGCGCGTCGCCGCCGTCCGGGAGCAGCTTTTTCTGTCTTGACAGGATTTGTATACGCGTTTATAATTTCAAGGTACGAAATTCCTAGGCAAGGGAGGGATAAAAGTGTCGGAAGTCAGAGTCAAGGAGAACGAGAGTCTGGACAGCGCGCTCCGCAGGTTTAAGCGTCAGTGTGCACGTTCGGGGATCCTTGCCGAGGTTCGCAAGCGCGAGCATTACGAGAAGCCTTCTGTCCGCCGTAAGAAGAAGGCGGAAGCTGCCCGCAAGCGCAAGTTCAAATAAGGATTAAAGATCAGGGGCGTTGCGTGCAACGCCCTTTTGCATATCAAGGAGACATTTTTATGGGAGCGAGATTCGGGCCTGCCGGGAACTCAAACAGTTTCGAGGCAGCGGGATACAAGAGCACGCTGGATGCGCCGGCTTTCTGTGCGTCCATGGGACTGAACGCATACGAGTATCAGTGCGGACTAGGCGTGAGAGTCAAGTCTGACACTGCAGAGAAGCTGCGCGTCAGAGCAGTTGAGAACGGCGTGCAGATGAGCCTTCATGCGCCTTACTACATATCCCTTTCTTCTCTGGAAGAGGAAAAAAGGAAGGGCAGCGCCAGATATTTCCTTGAGAGCGCCGAGGCGGTAAAGGGAATGGGCGGGACCAGATTCGTCGTACATTCCGGCTCCTGCGGCAAACAGAGCAGGGAACAGGCGCTGGCGCTGGCGGTAGATACCCTGAGGTACTGTATCTCAGAGCTGGATGCCGCCGGCTTTACCGACGTCACTGTCTGTCCCGAGACCATGGGAAAGATAGGGCAGCTGGGAACTCTGGATGAGGTGCTTGAGCTCTGCTCCGTTGACGAGAGGATCATCCCGTGCATAGATTTCGGTCACCTGAATGCGAGGACCATGGGCGGTATAAAGGGACGCGAAGACTACGAGGCGATCCTTGACGCCGTTGCCGACAGGGCCGGCACCGAGAGGGCATCGGTTTTCCATTCGCATTTCTCAAAGATTGAGTACACATCGGGAGGGGAGAAGAGACACCTGACCTTTGAGGATACGGTGTTTGGCCCGGAGCCCCGGCCGCTGATGAGGCTCATAGCAGAGCGGGGATGGAGCCCGACTTTTATATGCGAGTCCGACGGGACACAGGCGGAGGATGCGGTCATCCT
>JAFZZV010000223.1 GCA_017828855.1 Oscillospiraceae bacterium
AGTTGCCGCAGTGCCAGAGAAGTTCCGCATTGTCGTTGTGCGGGTGTCTCACTGTGATGTCCGCAAAGAAGTCTGTCGTCTCTCCTCTAGCGGCAGCCAGCATCAGCACCGACGTTATCGCCCCGTTGATGTCGCACTCGCAGGAGACGGGAAGCCCTTTCTCTGTCAGCAGCGCGTTGGAGAAGCACGGACCGATCCCGAACGCATTCCAGGACTCGTCCCAGCATTCCGAAGCGACCGCGCTGCATCCGTATCTCGCCGCAAGGTTCCTGACTCCGAGGAACAGCCCGGCTGTCTTCCTGATCCAGTCGGCTTCCGGATCTGCGACTCTGACTCTGGAGACGATATCTCCGACGACTTCGTTGATCCCGTCGGGATCGTTTTCCATGGTGTCATTCACCGCCTGGATGTACTCAGATGCAGTGACAGGGACTATCTCCACTCCGAATCTTTCCAGCAGTTCTCCCTCGTTGATCTTGACGGAAAGGAACTGCCTTGGCCTGTTGACTATCTGCAGGACCCTGAGTCTCTTGAAAGCCTTGACGACCGAGACCGCCCTTATGAACAGATCCAGTCCCTCATCCAGCTTAGGGTCGTCCAGCCAGCAGTTCTCAATATATGTGAACTTGACTCCGTACCTGAGTAGTGCTCTCGATGTGGCGAACATGCCGCACTGAGTGTCATATGCGCGCACGTTCTCATCGCTGTCCTTCTCACCGTCTCTCGGTCCCCAGAGCAGTACCGGCACCTGAAGTTTGTAAGCCAGCTGGGCGACTGCTTCCTCGTAACCGAAGTTCATGTGAGGGACGAAGAGCGCATCGACCTCCTGCTCTCTGAGCCGTCTGTATACTCTCTCGACCTGCTCCTGGTCACACAGCAGTCCGTCCGGAAGCAGATCCTCCGCCGTCACTATGTTAACATCGTGGATCTGTGACAGCTTGTCCATGAGCACGGGCATGACCTCTTCCTTATGCCTGACAGCATCCCTTGGGTCGGGAAACGTGTCTCTTCTTGTCGGCACCACGCCGAGATTCACACTTCTGTATCTGCAGAAAGTACCTGAAAAATCAAACTGCATCCTTGTTCTCCTTCTTGGAAATGCACCAATATCCAGCAATGGGTTTCTTATCTTTCTTCTGTCATCTTACTGAAAAAACCGCATCCGGTCAACCGCAGAAAGGCTTTCACCGGCATACGGCAAGTTAACCATTTTAATGTCATGCATATGTGCAGACTGCACAATGAACGCTGATATATTTAATCGTATCTTATATTACTCGCACATGATTTATTGCAAAGAGAAAACGCTGATATTATACTTTTATATGGTAGTAAACCAAGTAAAAATGATGTACAAGGAGATAATTCAATGTTAGCAAACGGCAAACAGGCAAAAGCCATTTGGAACGCCGCACGTGAAGGCCACTGGGCCATGGGCGCTTTCAACATCATGGACATGATCACTGCCGAGGCAGTCATCAGCGCTGCCGAGGAACTGGATGTCCCGGTATGCCTGCAGATGGCCGACGGTTACAATCCCGAAGCTCCGGAAGGAATGAACAGGATGACCGAGGCTCAGCAGCACAACTTCGACACATTCGTCATCAACCGTGCCAAGGACGCAACGGTCCCCGTAGTCCTGCACCTCGACCACTGCCCGACATATGAAGGCTGCATCCGCGCACTCAGACGCGGAATGCCCTCCGTCATGCTGGACGCTTCCCAGCAGCCGTTCGACGACAACGCCGCTCTGGTAAAGAAGGTCGTTGAGGCCGCCCATCCCTGCGGATGCATCGTAGAAGGCGAGATCGGCCACGTCGGCGGACACCCGAACTCCCACGGTGTCATCTACACCGAAGTGGAAGATGCTGTTCGCTATGAAGAGGCGACAGGCTGCGACCTGACCGCTATCTCTATCGGAACCGTACACGGCTACTATGCCACCGAGCCCGTTCTCAACTACGACCGCATCGCCGAGATCCGTGCCGTTGCCAAGAACCCGCTGGTCATGCACGGCTCCTCCGGTCTGAGAGAGGACCAGTTCAAGGACGCCATCAAGGCCGGTATATCCAAGGTCAACTTCGCGACCTATATCCAGATCGCCGGCGGCGCAGCCCAGCTGGAGCTTGCAAAGAAGCTCATCGAGGAAGACAGGCGCCCCATGATGATGATGTTCAATAACGCCGGTCTGAACGCGGCGAGAGACTACCTGAAGATGCACATGACCATCTTCGGAACCCAGAAGGTAACCTTCTGATCAAAATGAAATAGCCGGCCGGCTGACAGGAGGTAATACGCCGAAGGTCACCGGCCGCTTTTATTACTCATTATTATCACAACCTGAAAGGACTCACAGATCATGGCAAAAGACTTTACCAGACTTGAGAACGTTCTCAAGGGTTTCATCGAAGACGGCAGGAACCCCGGATGCGGTGTCGCCATCTTCCAGGATGACAAAGTGCTGTTCGAGAGCTATGCGGGATATGCGAACATCGAGGAGAAGAAGCCCATAACCAGGGACTCCATCTTCCGTCAGGCTTCCACCACGAAGC
>JAFZZV010000224.1 GCA_017828855.1 Oscillospiraceae bacterium
CAGTCCCGCTCAGTATACCAAAAAGGAGTTTTTTTGTACGCCTCACCGGTGAACCTTTTTGGAACCACACGCCTAGCGTGTGGTTTTCGCTAGACAAAAAGGCGCCCTGTCCGACAAAATCCGGATCAGGGCGCCTTAACTTTCTGAAAAACGGTCACGCGATCATTTGACTACGATGTTCACCAGTTTGTTTTTGATCACGATCTCCTTGACAACGGTCTTCCCCTCGATCGCCTGCGCGACTTTCTCGTCTGCTCTCGCTGCGTTCAGGACCGTGCCGTCATCCGAGTCGAGAGGAACGTTGATCCTTCCGCGGAGCTTGCCGTTGATCTGCACCGGCATCTCGACGACGCTGTCTATGCACTTTGACTCGTCGTATTCCGGCCATTTCTGCTGCGATATCTGACCGCCGAATCCGCATCTCTCAAATGCTTCCTCAGTCATGTGCGGGATGAACGGGTTGCAGAGGATCAGCAGTGTCCTGTACTCAGCTCTGTTGATCGTCCCCTTTTTGCCGATATCGTTCACCAGGGACATCAGGGCGGCTATAGCGGTATTGGCCTTGAGATTCTCGATGTCGGAGCCTACCTTCTTGATGGTGCGGTGAAAAGCGGATTCGAACTCAGGTGAATACTCTTCTCCGTCGGTCAGGACGTCCTGCAGCTGCCACACCTTCTCGATGAATCTCCTGCAGCCCTTTATGCTGCT
Organism: Oscillospiraceae bacterium; assembly: GCA_017828855.1. Classification (GTDB taxonomy): domain Bacteria; phylum Bacillota; class Clostridia; order Oscillospirales; family Ruminococcaceae; genus RUG11783. Next base: position 709 of record JAFZZV010000224.1, read on the forward strand.
GGTGGACCACGGAGCGGCCTGTTCGAAGTCGCCTATGAACATCTCGTAGAGCCTCAGCGTGTCGGCGCCGTAATCTCTGACTATATCATCGGGATTGACGACGTTTCCGAGCGACTTGGACATCTTGACGATGGGATGCTCGGCCATCTCGCCGTATTTCTCCACGAGCGCGGCTTTTGCAGCATCCTCGCTTCCGTATTCCCTGATCAGTTCCTGCTGCTCATCCTTCGTCATGTTGACAAAGCTGTGCGGGTTGAGACCGAGGATCATTCCGTGGCTGGTCCTCTTAGCGTAGGGCTCCTTGTAGGGCACCACGCCTATATCATAGAGGAATTTGTGCCAGAACCTGCTGTAGAGCAGGTGAAGCGTGGTGTGTTCCATTCCGCCGTTGTACCAGTCTACTGGTCCCCAGTAGTCTATGGCTTCCTTTCCGACGAGCTCGCTGTCATTGTGCGGGTCCATATATCTGAGGAAATACCAGCTGGAACCCGCCCACTGGGGCATCGTGTCGGTCTCCCTCTTTGCAGGTCCGCCGCAGCAGGGGCATGTGGTATTGACCCAGTCGGTATGCCGCGCAAGGGGGCTCTCTCCGTCCTCGCCCGGCTCAAAGTCGGTTATCTCCGGCAGGAGCAGCGGCAGCTGATCCTCCGGGATGGGCTGCCATCCGCACTTCTCGCAGTAAACCATCGGTATCGGTTCGCCCCAGTAGCGCTGACGGCTGAAGACCCAGTCCCTGAGCTTGAAGTTCGTCTTCTTGGTGCCTTTTCCGTTCTTCTCCAGCCACTCGTACATGGCGTTCTTGGCGTCCTCTACTGACATGCCGTTCATGAATCCGGAGTTGACCAGTATCCCGGTCTCGCAGTCTGTGAATGCCTCCTCCTGAACATTGCCGCCTTTGACGACCTCTATGATAGGAAGGCCGAACTTCTTGGCGAACTCCCAGTCGCGCGTATCGTGGGCCGGGACTGCCATGATGGCGCCGGTGCCATAACTTGCAAGTACGTAGTCCGAGATGAAGATCGGGATCTTCTCCCCGTTCACCGGATTGACCGCCTCTACTCCGTCAAGCCTGACGCCGGTCTTGTCCTTGGCAAGCTCCGTGCGCTCGAAGTCCGACTTTCTTGCAGCCTCCTCCTGATACGCCTTTACCTCATCGGCATTTCGTATTATCCCGTTCTCGATCCAGTCCCTGATATAGCTGTGCTCAGGGCTGAGCACCATGTATGTCGCTCCGAACAATGTGTCGCAGCGGGTGGTGAATACCGTAATCTTTTCGCCGGTCGTCGCGGTGAAATCCACCTCTGCACCGTAGGAACGTCCGATCCAGTTCTTCTGCTGGATCTTGACTCTCTCGATATAATCGACGCCGTCGAGATCATCTATCAGCCTGTCCGCGTATGCCGTTATCCTGAGCATCCACTGGCTCTTAGTGCGCTGTACTACGGGGCTCCCGCAGCGCTCGCAGACTCCGTTGACTACCTCCTCGTTAGCGAGGACGACCTTGCAGCCGGTGCAGTAGTTGACGTTCATCTCCTTCTTGTAGGCGAGCCCGTGCTTATACAGCTGCAGGAAAATCCACTGCGTCCACTTGTAGTAGGACGGATCTGTGGTGTTGACCTCCCTGTCCCAGTCAAATGACAGTCCGAGGCTCTTCAGCTGATCCCTGAACCTGTCGATATTCTCTTTCGTCACCACCTCCGGGTGGATGTGGTTCTGCATCGCGAAGTTCTCGGTAGGAAGCCCGAACGCGTCCCATCCCATCGGATAGAGCACGTTGTAGCCCTCCATTCTCTTCTTCCTCGCGACAGTATCCAGTGCGGTATAGCTCCTCGGATGGCCTACGTGAAGGCCCGCTCCTGAGGGATATGGAAACTCCACCAGCCCATAGAATTTAGGCATGGTGTGGTCATCCTTCGCGGCGAAGGTCTTCTCGTCATCCCAGATCTTCTGCCATTTCTTCTCTATGTTCCTGTAATCATATACAGCCATTTCAATCTTTCTCCGAATCTTCGATTTCTACAGTCTCTGCGTCAGCCCATAGCTTCTCGAGCTGATAGTACTCTCTGGCTTCCCTGGTGAACACGTGCGCTATGACCGTTCCCGCGTCCAGCAGTATCCAGCTGTCACCGCCGCGCCCTTCCCTGCGCGGCGCACTAAGGCCGAGTTCCGTCAATCTGTCCTCGGCAGCGTCGGCCAGAGCGCGCACCTGTGTGTTGCTCTGTCCTGAGACCAGAACGAAGTAGTCGGCGAGAGTAGTCAGTTCCTCGACTTTGAGGATCTTGATGTCCAGCCCGACTTTGTCTTCGAAAGCTTCAGCGATTTCCTTTGCCAGTTGTAATGATTCCAAATCCTGTCTCCTTGTTTTATTATGCCGGGATCTCCGGCACTGAGATATCCTCTGCGAGGATATGATCCGTATGTGCTCTTAACCTGTCATTCATCAGCGCTGCAGCTTCTGCGCGCCGGACAGACCAGACAGTCAGTCTGTCGCTTCCGTATCCGGAGACCGCAGTCCCCGGAAGCGTGAAATAATCTATCTGCTCTCCGCTCTTTCCGAAGACCTTTCCTGAAATGTTCAGGTGATCCCTGATGGAGATATCCGTATCTATAGCATTCCTGTTGTCTTTGGCGAGAGACAACGCCTCCTTTGCCGGCATACCGAGCACCGCCCTGATGACGCCCTCCATGAAACCTGCCCTTATCTCTTCCGACGATGCGGGATCGGGCGAGTCATCCGGGATCACATATCTGCAGACATCATCGACGCGGAAGATATGGTCCCCCTCCTCCAGCTCACTTCCGTCCTCAAGCACGATGCTTTCCGGCAGCGTCACTCGCACTCCGCCGAGCCTCTCGGTCAGCTCCGGCAGCAGCGCCATGTCGAAGATAAGGTAATTGTCGACCGGGATCACGAAGGATGAGCTTACGCATTCGGCGAGCGCGGCTGCGCCTCCCTCAGGCACCGCTTCCGTGCCCCAGTTGAACGTCCCGCTGAGCCTGCCGTACCTGACGGCGTTCTCTCCGACCAGCGTGTCTCCCGGAATGTACATCACAGCGACTCTGCCGGTCTCGAGATCCAGATCGATAAGCGCAGACATCTCAGCAAGCGCGGCTCCGCTGCTGCTGTCTATCCCGGAGACCAGTATGTACCTGGTCTGATCCGACAGCTGTGACGGTGTGGAGATCTCTCCCGGGAGCACCGAACCGGACCAGAAAGGTTTTCCGGCAGACATGAGCGACAATCCCCCGATCACCAGAGAGGCTGATGCAAGGATGACCAGTATTCTTACCGCCCAGTTTCTTCTCAAAGCAACTCCTGTATGATCAAATGCTCCTGACGCAGCTGTTGTATGCGTCCAGCGTCCTGCTGTCTATCACCGCATTTCTCTCCAGCAGCTCGGAAATGGTGTATCTGAGTCCCTCGATGAGCGCCTTATTTACATCTGTCGCCGCAGTCTTCCTGACCTTTATGCAGTCATCATACTTCCTGTCTTCCGAGATGTAATCGGCCAGGAACAGGGTCTTGTCCAAAGGGGTCATTCCGTCTCTTCCGGACGTGTGATAGCGGATCGCGTCGCATATATCCGACGGTATCCCCAGCACGTTTCCTGCATATTCAGCGGCAGCAAAAGCATGCCAGAGAGCATGTTTTTTCGCCAGATCGTTATCACTGATTATATCCGAGGTGCCCAGGGTTTTCAACAAGACATCATCGCTCTCCTCCTTGAAGATGTCATGCAGAAAACCGGCCAGTTCGGCTCTGTCGGGATCGGCTCCGAACTTAGGAGCAAGCTCTCTCGCAGCCTTCGCGACGCACTGTGTGTGATAGTACCGCCTGTCTGAAAGCCTCCTCCTGGCAAGCGCGTCTGCCTCACGGATCGTCATTGCCTGTAGAGTCCTCTCTTTCTTATATGTTCCTCCACTCCCTGAGCGAGCATCCCGTCCGGAACGTTGCCTGAAGAGATAGCTTCCCTCAGTTCGGTGGACGATATCTCGACCGGATCGAAGGTCAGCAGTATCACCCTGCCGCCTTCCTTCCTCAGTCCTTCCGCAGCTTTTTCAAGCGCTTCCATATCCTCATCGTCACGGCATCCGGCCACAAGCGTCGCTTCGGCCATGATGCGGCGGTAGAGATACCACTTGCTGAAGGAGATCAGCGAGTCGGACCCTACGAGCATGTACAGTTTGCAGTCCGGATACTTCTTGAGCAGCTTCCTCACCGTCTTCATGGTATAGCTGCGCCAACCTCTGCCTTCCAGGGTCGACACCCTGACATTTCCCATGTCCGAGAAAGTAAGCCTGGACATCCTCACTCTGTCCCAGAACGAGGTCCTGACCCTGTTCTTGAAGGGCGACAGCCCTGTTGGGATGACAAGAGTGAGGTCCGGTTCCACGGCCTTCATCGCGGCTTCCAGGAGCACTCGATGCCCGACATGCGGCGGGTCGAAGGAACCTCCGTAAAACAGCAGTTTCCTAGATGCCATACTGATTGATCTCTTTGTTCCTCTTATACAGGACGAACTTCCTGCCTATGACCTGCACGGGCTCTGCGCCGAGCGCCTCGGCCACGATGCCGCAGGCTTCCCTTGCACTTACCGGGCTGTTCTCCTGCACTCCGATCTTTATGAGCTCCCTGAGGATCAGGGCTTCCTCTATCCCTGCGATAACAGCGTCGGTAACGCCGTCCTTTCCGATATAGTAGCAGGCCTTTATTCCGTTCGCGAAGCTCCTGAGCTGCGCGCGTTCATTGCTGTCCATAACGTTATTTCCTTCTGATCTTTTTTATGTCTCTGAGGTAGAATGCCAGGATATGAGCCGCCCTGGCCCTGTGCGAGCGCCTGTCCTTGAGCTCCTTGCCGATATCGGCAAAAGAGAACCCGTTGTGCAGACAGAACACCGGCTCGTACCCGAACCCTACGCCCTGTCTCTCGAAGGCTATCCAGCCCTCGCATCTCCCGTGGACGATCATCTCGTTCCCCTCGGGATCTATATAGCACAGGGAGACCGCGAACCTAGCGGTGCGCTCCTCTCTCGGCACCCCCTTAAGTTTCTCAAGCAGCTTGTCGATGTTCGCCCCGTTGTTCCCGTCCGGGCCGGCGTATCTCGCCGAATAGACCCCGGGCTCACCGTCAAGGGCGTCAACGAACAGTCCCGTGTCATCGCCGACAACGGCGCAGTGGCACTCTTCCCATACCGCTCTCGCCTTTATCCTGGCGTTCTCGTTGAGCGTAGTGCCGTTCTCGTCCGGATCCACGTGGATCCCTTTCTCTGCCATGGAGAAAACCTTTATGCCGGAGCGGGAGAATATGTCCCTGAATTCCTCAAGCTTATTGCTGTTGTTGGTGGCTATCACCAGCTCGTCGATCTTCCTCATTCAAAAAGCGCCTCGCAGAACTCATCGGGATCGAAGACCAGCAGGTCGTCGATGCCCTCGCCGACTCCGACGAACCTCACCGGGATGCCGAGCTTCTCCTTGACCGAGAAGATGCAGCCTCCCTTTGCGGTGCCGTCCAGCTTGGTGATTATGATCCCGGACACATCCGCGGTCTCAGCAAAGGCTCTTGCCTGCTCTATCGCGTTCTGCCCGGTCATTCCGTCCAGGACGAGCAGCGTCTCGACCGAAGCGTCCGGAGCAGCCTTCCTGACGGTCCTGGAGATCTTGCCCAGCTCGTCCATAAGGTTCTTCTTGGTCTGGAGCCTCCCGGCCGTGTCACAGATGACCAGATCGGCCTTTCCGGAAGCCGCTGACCTCACCGCGTCGAACACGACCGCGGATGGATCGCTCTGTCCCGAGAAGAACTCTGTCCCGCTCCTCTGCGCCCATACCTCGAGCTGCTCCGCAGCAGCTGCGCGGAACGTGTCAGCCGCGGCGATCATGACCTTCCGGCCCTGTTCCTTATAGAATGCCGCGAGCTTCCCGGCAGCGGTGGTCTTCCCGGCTCCGTTGACGCCTATAAGCATTATGACTGCCGGGTCACCGGAGAGGTCCAGCTCCCTGTCCGCTCTCAGCCTGTCGCTGCAGATCTTCCTCAACAGAATGTTCGCGGCCTCCTCGTCAGCAGCATTGTTGTCTTTTACCGCCTGCCTGAGCTCTTCCGTCACAGACGACGCGACATCATATCCGGCGTCCGAGAGGATGAGGGCTTCCTCCATTCTCTCGAAATACTCTTCCGATATCTTGTCGCTTCTGACGGAATAGGCGAAATTGTTTTTCGTCTTTGCAAGTCCGCTTTTAAGCTTATCAAACAAACCCATGTGTCAGTTCCGTCCGTTCTCCTCTTTCTCCAGTACCAGGCGCGCTTCCTCAACGCTGAGCCTCAGCACCTTGGATACGCCCTCCTCCTGCATGGTGATGCCGTAGAGCACGTCAGCCTCTTCCATCGTCCCTCTCTTGTGGGTGATGGCGATGATTTGGGTGCGGTCGGTCATGGTCTTGGCGTAGCGGGCAAACCTCACCACGTTGTTCTCATCCAGCGCGGAATCTATCTCGTCCAGGATGCAGAACGGCGAGGGATTCACCTCCAGTATGGCCATATAGATGGCTATGGCGACCAGCGCTTTTTCTCCGCCGGAGAGAAGCGAAAGGCTCTTGATGACCTTTCCCGGGGGCTGGACGTCCAGCTCTATGCCGCTTTCCAGTATGTCGTTCTCGTCGGTGAGGAACAGATTTGCGTGTCCCCCTCCGAAGAGCATCTTGAATGTGTAGTGGAACTTCTCGTTTATCTCGTTGAAACTTCTCGTGAAGATCTGTTTCATCTCGCGTTCCAGGTCGTCTATCAGCCTCAGCAGGCTCCTGCGGCTCTCGTCGACATCCGATATCTGTTCTGACAGGAACTGATACCTGGAGCTCACTTCCTGATACTCCTCGATCGCGGCTACGTTGACGTTCCCGAGTGCCCTGATCCTGTTCCTGACGGAACTGACCTTCTGTCTGAGATCCGTGATGCTGGTAAACTCCACACACAGCGGAAGCGCCTCCGCCACTGAGAGCTCATACTCCTCCCAGAGCCTGTTGGCTGCGCTGTTGTAGTCGTTCTGCAGCGATGTCTTTCTCTCTTCGAGCCTTGATATCTCGCTTGCGATCTTCTCCCTCTGCTCCGATATCCCGTCCTGCTCGCCGCGCAGTTCCTGGGTCCTGCGGTCGTTCTCGTCCCTGATCTCACCGCTGCGGGCTATGCCGGCGCGGATATCCTCTATCTCTTTCCTTACGGAATCAACTTCTTCCTGAGACTTCTTTATCTCTTCCTCTCTGGCTGCATTCTCAGCCCTGATAGCATCGATGGTCTCCTGCAGGTTGGAGAGCCTTCCGAGCGACTCGCTTCCCCTGAGCCTGAGATCCTCCGCGGACTGGCGTGCTCTCTCGGCATCCTTGAGGAGCTCAGCTCTCTCAACACGGCGTTCGGTGATCTGCTGCATTATGCCGGTGCGTTTCTCCATGATGCCGTCCGAAGAATCTTCCGTCGTCAGCTGATCCTCAAGGCGCTGTGCCTCGGATTCCAGAGCGGTGCTCCTGCTCTCATATCTGGCGATGTCGGACAGCCTCTGCTGTCTTCCGGATTCTATGCTGTCCAGCTCGGCTGATGCCGCCTCCGCGTTTGCTTTAAGCGCTTCTATCTCGTCTCTGAGCCTTTCCGCTGAGGACTCTGCCCTTATCCTGTCCTCCCTTGCGGTGACAAGTTCCGATGTCACAGCTGTCAGTTCCGCCTGCGCTTTCGATGCTTCGGATCTGGCGCTGTCCAGTTCGGCCCTGAGCGCCTCACAGTCATTGCGACGCTCCTTTATCTTCTTCTCCAGTTCATCTATCTCGGTCCTTCTGGAGAACATGCCTGCCTGCGCTCTCACCGAACCTCCCGTGTAGGAACCTCCGGCGTTTATGATCTGGCCGTCCCTGGTCACTATCCTGACCCTGTAACCGGCTCTCCTCGCGATCGCGGAAGCGTAGTCTAGATCTTCCACCACAAGGACATTGCCGAGAAGACTGTCCACTGCGGGACGGTATTTCTCGTCGCATGACACGAGCTCGCTGGCGATGCCTATCACTCCGGCATCTCCTAGCCTTTCCCTGTGCTCGAAACTGCGCGCGGTCACAGTATCCAGAGGCAGGAAGGTCGCTCTTCCCGCACGGTTATCCCTGAGGAATCCGATCGCCGCCTTGGCGCTTCTTTCGTCGTCCACGACGATGTTCTGTATCGCAGCGCCGAGAGCTGTCTCTATTGCCGTCTCCAATCCCTCTCCCACGGTCAGGAGAGATCCGACCGTACCGACGATCCCGCGCAGCTTCTTCTCCTCTCTCGCGGACAGGACCCTGCGCACAGGAGGCTGGAAGCCTTCGTTGCTGCTCTCCAGATCCGAAAGGAGGTTCATCCTCTGGACCATCCTCTCTATCTCATTCTCACATGCCGAGACCTTGTCGGCCGCCTGCGAGAGCTTCTCATTGCGGGTGGACAGCCTCAGCTCGTAGCCTCTGGCGCTGTTCTCCTTCTCGGTTATGTTGCTTTCCAGTCCGGAGATGTATTCCTCGGTCTCCTTGAGCCTCGCGCTGCGATCCTCCAGCCTGTCCAGTTCCGGAGGCAGTGCTTCCCTGATGAAGCTCTCCCTCTCGTTCATCGTCTCGATGACCGATCTGGAAGCGACGGCTTCCACACGCAGGTCCGCGATCTCCTTCTGCAGTCCCGCCAGTCTCTCGAGCCTCTCCGCTCTCATCCTGTCTGTGGACAGGGTGTCTCTGGCGAGTATCTCAAGATCCTTCTCAAGTCCGGCTATGGCTTCCTCCACCGCAGCGGCCTGATCTTCCTTCTGCTGCGCTTCGGCTGTCCTGGACGCCATCTCCTTCTGTATGCCACTGTCCCCCTCTGAAAGCGACGCCATGTCTTCTTCCAGTTCCCTGATATCCCTCTCGCCGTGCATGATGTCGTTCCTGAGAACGGCGATCCCGGCTTCTATGGCGGATATCCTGGCATTCTTCCCGTCAATCTCGGAGCTGAGCTGCGACGACTGCGAACCGGCCTGGCGGCTGTTCTCATACAGCTCCTCTATCTCGACGCCTATCTCCTGGAACCTCTCGTCGAGTTTCCTGTAGTCCAGCCTGGCGATCTCGATCTTCTCGTCTTCCTTGGATATGTTCTCCCTGGATCTCCTGATCGTGTCGGAGTACAGGGTTATCTCCAGTTTTTTCCTCTCGTCCGAGTATTCCAGGAACTTCCTTGCCTTCTCGCTCTGTTCCCTGAGCGGTCCGACACGGCTCTCCAGTTCCCCTGCAATATCCCTGAGTCTGGACAGGTTGTCCTCTGTCTGGACCAGTTTTCTCTCGGCTTCCGTCTTCCTGAACCTGAACTTAGCTATCCCGGAAGCCTCCTCGAACACCTCTCTCCTGTCGGCGCTGCGGCTCTCAACGACCTCCGAGATCCTGCCCTGGCCTATGACGGAATACCCGTCTCTTCCGAGGCCGGTGTCCATGAACATCTCTCTGAGATCTCTGAGCCTGACGGGGGACCCGTTGAGCAGGTACTCGCTGTCACCGCTCCTGTAATACCTCCTGGTAACGGTGACCTCGGTCCCGACGTCCGGCAGGCGGCTGTCGGAGTTGTCAAGACAGATGGAGACCTGCGCGAAGCCCATGGGATTGCGCTCCGGCGTCCCGCTGAAGATGACGTCTTCCATCTTGCCGCCGCGCAGCGATTTTGTGGACTGCTCTCCGAGCACCCACTTCACTGCGTCGCTTATATTGCTCTTTCCGCTCCCGTTGGGTCCCACTATACCGGTGAGCCCTCTTTCGAAGCTGAGCCTTGTTTTGTCTGGGAAGGATTTGAATCCCTGGATCTCGACATACTTAAGATACACTTATCACTGGTCTCCTTACTGGAGTTTTGTTACTTCTATGCCCGCGACACTGCTGTCCGGGATCACCTCGATCCCGATGCCCCGGGATCTGAAATACTCAATGTTGCTCTTCTTCTGGCCCGTGACCTGGCTGAGCAGTCTCGGTTCGCACCGCACCTGCACGCTCTGCGCGCCTTCTGACAGGCTCTCTATCTCGCGCCTGAATATACTGGACTCGCACATCTCGCCGAAAGCGGGGTGATACGGTCCGGCGACCATGGTCCTGACAAGGCTGTCCTCATAGTGAAGGCCCACCCTTATGACTGTGATCCCCCTGCTGCGGAACATGCTTATAAGCGATGACGTGACGTCCACGGCCTGATCGAGCTGCATCGGCACATACCTGCCCGAGCGCCACAGGGACGCTAGCGCTGTACCCTCCACGACTACCGTGGGATATATCCTCACGGTGTCCGGCCCGAGCTCCGCAAGCCTTTGAGCCGTATATACCGCTTCTTCTGCGGGATCATCAGCTCCGTACATGCCGACCATCATCTGAAGTCCGAGCGAGAAACCTGCGTCCTTTATCATCCCGGAGGCGGTGACGACGCTGTCGCTGTCGTGCCCCCTGCCGTTGAGCGCGAGGACCCTGTCTGACATGCTCTGGGCTCCGAGCTCTATGGATGTGACTCCGTATGCGGCAAGGATATCCAGGATCTCCGCGTCTATCGCGTCAGGTCTTGTGGAGATCCTTATGCCGGACGCCCTTCCGTCCCTGACGAACGGATAGGCGGCTTCCAGAAGTCCTGTCATCAGCTGCCTGTCTATCGCCGTGAAGGATCCCCCGAAGAACGCTATCTCGGTCCCGGTCCCTTCCTTTGGAAGATATCTGCTGCAGGTCTCGGTAACTTCCTGCGGATCCGGCGCCTTCTGCTGTCCGCTGATGCTCTTCTGGTCGCAGAACACGCACTGGTGCGGACATCCGAGATGCGGCACGAAGAATGCCAGGTTGGCATGCCTCTTCACTTGACGAGACCCATGAGCCTGAGCGCTTCCGCGGCTGCGTTCTGCTCCGCCTGCTTCTTGCTGTGCCCGGATGCCGTGGCTATGACGTTGCTGTTGAGCCACACCTCCACCGTGAAGGTCTTGTCGTGGTCCGGCCCGGTCTCCCCGGAATGCACATAGCGCAGTTTCTCTTCCGGATTCTGCTGGATGACCTCCTGCAGTTCCGTCTTGTAGTCTCTGGACAGTTCCACTCCGGACGCTTCCTGCAGGACATGCCGCGCGATGAACTTCCTCGCGGCCTCCATTCCGCCGTCCAGATATATTGCTGCTATGACAGCTTCGAAACAGTCCGAGAGGATCGAGTCTCTCTCGTTCCCGTGTGTCTTGAGCTCTCCCTTTCCGAAATGCATCTCGCTGCCGAGGTCTATGTCCCTTGCAAACATGGCAAGAGCTGATTCGCACACCATCGCTGCACGCTGTTTGGTGAGCTCCCCTTCCTCGACGTCCGGCTGTGTCATGTACAGGTGGTCGGCTACGACTGCGGACAGCACCGCATCGCCCAGGAACTCAAGTCTCTCATTGCATCCGAGCCTTCCGAGGCCGTGCTCATTGGCGTATGAGGAATGTGTCAGCGCCTCCTCGAGGAGGCTTCTGTCCTCAAATATATATCCTATTCTGCTCTCCAGATCCGACATCTGTCTCCGTCGTCTCCTATTTGTTTTCTGCAAGATACGCCTTCAGGTCGCTCAGCGCTCTGGAAGCGTATCCCGCGTATCTTTCCTTCTTGTCCCGGATCTCGTCCTTGAGGCCGGGAAGTATGCCCATATTGGCTCCCATCGGCTGGAAATCCTTGTTGGGCGTTTTGAGGTATCTCATGAGGGCTCCGAGCATGGTGGTCTCCGGAAGCGCCGCAGGCTCTCTTCCATCCAGGCGCGCCATCAGGAACCTCGCGGCAAGCATGCCGCATCCCGCGCTCTCCATGTAGCCCTCGGTGCCGCTGAGCTGTCCTGCCACATAGGTCATCTCGGTGCCCTTTATCCTCAGCGTCCCGTCAAGCACCTCAGGTGCGTTGAGGAAACTGTTGCGGTGCATCACACCGTATCTCGCAAACTCGGCGTTTTCCAGTCCCGGGATCATAGAGAAGACCCTTCTCTGTTCGGAGAACTTGAGGTTCGTCTGGAAGCCCACCAGGTTGAACATTGTGCCTTCCTCATCCTCTCTCCTCAGCTGCACTGCCGCCCAGGGCCTGTGTCCGGTCTCCGGGTTCCTGAGTCCCACCGGTTTCATCGGGCCGTACCTTATGGCGTCATGCCCTCTTTTAGCCAGCTTCTCTATCGGCATGCAGCCCTCATACACCGGCTGCTCCTCGAATGAATGCAGCTCGGCGCACTCAGCGTTTATGAGCTGCTCAACGAACTCCTCGTATCCCGCTTTGTCAAAGAAAGCGTTCAGGTAATCGTCGCCTCCGAGCCCGTACCTGCTCATGGAATAAAGGCGGTCCATGTTGAGGCTGTCCCTGGTCACTATAGGCGCAGCTGCATCGAAGAAATACAGCGAGTCGCCTCCGGTGAGTTTTCTTATCTCCTCCGCAAGTCCTCCCTCCGTGAGAGGTCCCGTGGCGATGATCGTCGGGATGTCCGGATCTATGCTTTCGACCTCCTCGTTGACGACCTCTATGTTGCTCCGCGATCTGACCTCTTCCGTCACTCCGGCTGAGAACAGTTCCCTGTCCACCGCCAGAGCGCCTCCGGCTGGTACCCTGCACCCGTCAGCGACCTTGAGGCAGACCGAACCGAGGAGCCTCATCTCCGCCTTGAGCAGACCTGAAGCGCTCTCCACCCTGTCCGCCTTGAATGAGTTGGAGCACACCAGCTCCGCGAACTTCTCAGAGTGGTGCGCCGGTGAGAAGTGCACCGGTTTCTGCTCGAAAAGTACCACTTTGTGACCGGCATCAGCCAGCATGCAGGCGGCCTCGCACCCGGCAAGCCCCGCTCCTATCACACGGATCTCGCTCATTTCGCTTCCTTCTCCGCCTCTTCTTTGTATCCGCAGCCTTCCTTTTCGCACACGAAGGCTCCGTTCTTGCCCTTGGTCCTGAACAGCGTGGACCCGCACTGCGGGCACACCCTGTCAGTCGGGGTGTTCCATGTCATGAATCCGCATTCCGCGCCTTTCTCGCAGGCGTAGAATACCCTGCCTCTCCTGCTCTTTCTCTGAACGACCGGGCTGCCGCACTTTGGGCACCTGCCGGGCGTGGAAACGGTTATCTTCTTGGTGTTCCTGCATTCCGGGAATCCCGGGCACGCGAGGAATTTGCCGAACCTTCCGGTCTTGATCACCATCTTCCTTCCGCACTTCTCACAGATGACGTCTGTCTCCTCGTCGGGAATGGTGACCCTCTGTCCGTCGAGAGCCTTCTCCGCTTTTGTGAGGCTTTTGTCGAAGCCTTTGTAGAACTTCTCGATAGTGGAGGTCCAGTCTGTCTTTCCCTCCTCTATCTTGTCCAGAGACTTCTCCATATCCGCCGAGAATTTCTCATCGACGATATCCGGGAACTGGTCGATCATCAGATCGGTGACGATCATCCCGAGCTGCGTCGGTTTGAGGGACTTCCCGTCTCTCTCGACATATCCCCTGTCCATTACGGTCGATATGGTCGGCGCATATGTGGACGGCCGTCCGATCCCGTTCTCCTCCAGCTTCTTGATGAGAGAAGCCTCGGTGTATCTGGCAGGCGGCTGGGTGAACTTCTGGGAAGGTTTTATCTCCTCCTTCTCCAGTTTCGTGTCCTCTTTGAGCGGAGGAAGCACGACAGGCTGTTCCTTCTTCTCGTCGGTGGACACTTCGTACAGCTTTGCGAACCCGTCGAACGCTACGGTGTAACCGTTGGCACGGAACAGGTACTCTCCCGCCCTCACGTCTACCGTAACGGTATTCTGTATCTGGTCTGCCATGCGGCTGGCAATGAACCTGTCCCAGATCAGCTTGTACAGCCTGTACTGATCCTGCGTGAGCGACGCTTTTGCCTTATCGGGAGTGAGCTCGATATTCGTGGGGCGGATCGCCTCGTGCGCGTCCTGCGCGTTGACGTTGCCTCTTCTCCTGTAGTTCCTGCTTCCGCTAAGCACATAGTCCTTTCCGTAGTTCCTCTCGATGAACGCTGTCGCCGCGGCGGCTGCCTCATCCGAGATCCTGAGCGAGTCCGTTCTCATGTATGTGATGAGACCGGTCGCGCCTTCCCCTCCGATGTCGATGCCCTCATAGAGCTCCTGGGCGACCCTCATGGTCTTCCTGGAGGAGAACCCCAGCTTTCTGGAAGCGTCCTGCTGCATCGTCGATGTTATGAACGGCGGTTCGGGCTGTCTGCGCCTGACGCCTTTTTTGAGGGAGTCGATCACGAACTCCTCGTTCTCGACAGCCTCGGTGATCTTCCTGCACTCCTCTTCGTTCGGGATGCTGAATTCCTCCGCAGGCACTCCGTCCCTGGTGCGGAGCCTCACGGTGAACTTCTTTCCCTTGTCGGTCCTGAGGACCGCATCGACCAGCCAGTACTCCCTGGGAACGAACGCCTCTATCTCGCGCTCCCTGTCGACAAGGATCCTGACGGTGACGGACTGGACCCTACCTGCCGAAAGGCCTCTGCGGACCTTCTTCCAGAGGAAAGGCGACAGCTTATATCCGACGAGCCTGTCAAGCACTCTTCTCGCCTGCTGTGCGTTGAAGAGGTCCTCGTTTATGGTCCTGGGGTGAGCCATGCCTTCTTTGATCCCCTTTTCGGTGATCTCGGAGAACGTGACCCTGTTCAGTTCGTCATGCGGAAGCTTGAGGATGGTGGCGAGGTGCCACGCGATAGCCTCTCCCTCCCTGTCCGGGTCCGTCGCAAGGATGACCCCGTCGCTCTTTCCGGCTTCTGCCTGCAGCTCCTTGATCAGCTTCTCCTTGCCGGAGATATTGAGATACTGCGGCTGGAACCCGCGCTCGATGTAGACGCCGAGGGAGTTCTGAGGAAGATCCCTGACATGTCCCATGGAAGCGGTGACGTTGTAGTCCTTTCCCAGGTACTTTTTTATAGTCTTGACCTTTGCAGGCGACTCGACGATTACTAACTTAGACATGAATGATAAATATCCTTATGAATTGTTTTTTGCTATTTAAGAAGACTTTCGTCTCTGAGCTCCCACATCATGACCGCAGCCGCAGCGGCTGCGTTGAGGCTCTCAGCGGATCCGCTCATCGGGATCCGGATCCTGATCTCGCAGGCTTCCGTGACATCGTCCGGAAGTCCGCTGCCCTCGCTGCCGACAGCGAGGAAGATCTTTCTGTCTCTCGGAACGTCTGACACGTACACGGAATCGCTGTGCAGCGCGGATGCGCATGTCAGAACTCCGGCGTTCGCCAGTTCCCTTACCGATCCAGCGAAATCCCGCGTTGAGGCAATCCTGCAGGACAACTGTGTACCGGCTGCAGCTCTCACCGTTCTGGGAGACCATACGTCAGCACAGTCGGACGATAGGAGCACTGCACTGTATCCCAGCGCCGCAGCGGTCCTTATGCTGCTCCCGACGTTCTCGGGATTCTGCACTCCGCAGAGCCCCAGTATGCGGGAACCGGAAGCCAGCTCTGCCGGCTCGGTCCATGCGGGTCTTTCCACCTCTGCGAACACTCCCTGCGGAGTGACCAGTTCAGACAGTTTCCTTGCTGCGGATCCCTTTATGACGAATACCTCGTCGGATGCGGTTATGAGCTCGGGGATGTCCCGTGAATACTTTTCCTGCGCCTCTTCCGTGATCCACAGCTGCCGCACTCGGTGACCGGAGGAAACGGCATCCCTGCAGATCTTGACTCCGTCGAGGATGACGGACCCGTTTCTGTCCCTCTCCCTCTTTTCCCTGCAGAGGGCTGCGAAAGCCTTGAGCCTTCCGTTATCCTGTGAACTGATCTCCTGCATCTGTAGGACCTCAAAAAGAGCCCAAAAGGGCATTATATTGTATTATATAATAGAAACCCTCCGGAACAATGTCAAGGAACGCCGGAGGGTCCCTTTTATCGCGCAAAACCCGTCCGCTCTGTCGGCGGACGGGTCGATGATTTCATCAGTTGGCAGCGACTGCTTTCTTTACGAGATCCGCAAAGGCTGCGGGATCGCTGATGTACATCTCGGAGATCATCTTGCGGTTGAGCTCGATGCCGAGCTTCTTGAGGCCGTTCATGAAAGTGCTGTAGTTCGTTCCGTTTGCACGGCACCCTGCATTGATGCGGGTGATCCAAAGCTGGCGGAACTCACGCTTCTTCTGCTTGCGGCCTGCATAGGCGTAGTTTCCGGACTTGTAGACGGCCTGTTTGGCCATCTTGAAATGTTTGCTCTTGGCACCAAAGTAACCCTTGGCGAGCTTAAGGACTTTCTTCCTTCTTTTGCGCGTCATCATTGCGCCTTTTACTCTTGCCATAACTCTCTATCCTCCTTATTTCGCGCCATAGGGCAGCAGTTTCTTGAGATTTCCCGCATTCGACTCGGCAGCGTAGACCGGTCCGCGGAGATGTCTCATACGCTTTGTCGGCTTCTTATTGAGGATGTGGCTGCGGAACGCGCGTGCACGTTTTACCTTGCCGTGCTTCGTGATCTTAATGACGCGCTTCTTTGCAGACGAGTGTGTCTTAAGCTTGGGCATTTTGAATTTCCTCCTGAGTGGTATTACTTATATCGGCGGACCGCCCCGGTCCGGATAAGTTCTGTTTCAGTTTTTCCCGGTCTTGGGACTCATGAACATCTGCATGGACCTGCCTTCCAGCTTCGGCGCCTTGTCCACAGTTGCCAGGTCGCCTATGGCTTCCTGGAACCTGTTCATGACATCTATCCCTCTGTCTGTGTGTGCCATCTCACGTCCGCGGAAGCGGATGCTGACCTTGAGCTTGTTTCCTGCAGACAGGAACTTCTTTGCCTGGCCTACCTTGGTTTCGAAATCATGCACATCGATGTTGAGGGAGAGCCTTATCTCCTTGACCTCGACCGTCTTCTGGTTCTTGTGCTGTTCCTTCTCTCTCTTCTGCTGGTCGAATTTGTACTTACCGTAGTCCATGACCCTGCAGACAGGCGGTGTCGCCTGCGGCGCGATGAGAACGAGATCCATGCCCGCCTCTTCTGCTATCGCGAGCGCCTTGGATGTCTCCATGATCCCGAGCTGGCTTCCGTCAGCTCCTACGAGCCTGACTTCTGCTGCCTTGATGTCCTCATTGACTAAGTGATTCTGAGCGGCTATCGCTTTGTACCTCCGTAACTGGGAAAAAGGGTTATAAAAACAAAAACGCGCGGAAAATCCGCGCAACATAAAACAGCTGATTGCTGACGATGTTGACCTTCGCACCTTCGATGCGGGGTGAGCGCGGACGCACTGCTTTGTTTTTCCTTGAGATATACTATCAGCACCCTATGTCCTTGTCAAGCGTTTTCCCTGAAAACAAAGGCAAAGGGCTCCTTTCCGGAGCCCCCGTTTCAATATGCAGTGTTCTCGTGGGCTTATCCCGCGCTTCTCTATGCCGCCTGTTCCTCTTCAGGAAGAACTCCGCCTACAGTATCCAGCGGGACGAGCTTACCGTGAATGACGGCTCTCGCGTTGTCATATTTATGTGAGCAGGTAGAAAGGAGGACATATCTGGCGTTCGGGTCGGCTTCAACTTCCGTCTCGAAGACGGATCTCTCCATTATCTTCTCAAGATAGCTCTCAACGTCCCTGCCCGGCTTGTACACGACCGTATAGGTGTTGGAATTCGCGGGGACGACGTATCCGGCTATGATCTCGATCCTGTAGTCGCCCTGCGGTGTCAGCAGGTACATCTCCTTATGGGAGTCATAGTATTCCTGTCCGTCCCAGAATTCGAGGCATGTGAGCATTGTGTTGTCCGGCATGTGATGTCCGTAGATTATCGTGTTGCCGTCGACGAATTCATCTCTGTTTCTGGAATCCACGAAGATGGCTCCGCCCGGTGAGTATTTTCCGGTATATGAGTGCTTGAGATAATAGGAATTGTTGTTTGTATGCAGGACCGGGTAGTTGAGATCAGGGTCAGCGCAGTACAACCAGCCCACGATATCCCCGTTGACCCATTTGAGTGCATCGAAATCCACAGTGATCGGCGCGCGGTCATATTCCGGTGCAGTTTCGTCCCCGGTCTCAGCGGGAACAGTTACCGGAACCGTGTATTTCTCGACAGCTTCCGCATTTTCCTTGGCGCTGTTGTTGAGCAGCACCATGGACGAGATTATCGTCGCAGCGGAATAGATGAAAAACCCGAGAAGAAGCAATATAGCCAGTCTTGAGAAAAACTTCTGCATTGTTCTTTAACCTCAATTCCTGTTAACGTCGTCAAAAGATGAGAAACCGAAATCATCCAATTCTATTCTATCACTATCAGAGGGTCCACGCATGTCTTCCTGGTCAAGAACTATAGTAAATCCGTCTTCTGTTTCAGATCCAGCCTCTTTGGGTCTGATATCCTGTACCGGTGCTGCTCCCTTACCGTAGATATCCATCTCCCGGTCCATCATTTCCTGAAGAGCTTTTATCCTCGGGATCACAGTAGAGACATCCGGTACGGAAGAAGCTGCGACAGGCTCTGCTACGGCTTTTCCAGTAGTTGCATCCGCAATAGGAGCAGGGGCCTCTGATCCACCCTGCCGCTGCATGATCTCTGCTCTGGTCGGTGGCTTTTGAGCCCTGACCTTTTCAAGCATGGCAAGTATATCGTCCTGAATAGCACCGATTGGGCTGTCGATCTTTCCGGTATCCGTTCCTGTATCTGTGACCGTATACGGCGGTTCCTTATCGGGATCAGGTATGTTCTCCCTCTTGACCGGTGCTGTATTCCCCTCAGTAATCCGATCATCTTTCTGATTAATCACCTGGGAATTACCCGGTAATTGCTCCTCTTTCGGACCGTTTTCTTCTGTCTTTTCCGGTTCAGGATCGTCCCATTCGCCTGTAGTACGGAAATCAAAAAGGATCTTCCTCACCTTTTCCGGTTTATCCAAGTTGGCATCACCGCCTATTGGCGCTTGAATTTCTGAAGAACTGCCGGACTCCTGTGTCTCGTCACCGTTTTCATTTTCCTTTCCGTTCGCTTGGAAATGCGCCTTCTCATTTTCTCTTCTCTCTGCCAGGATCTCGTCGCAATCAGTAACTGCTGATTCGGGAATAATTGAGTCTTTAGGAAACGATGCGAGTTCAATCCTCTCATCTTCCGAGCTCATTTTCTGCCTTTTATCTATACCGCGTGATATTCTGATTCTCCCCGCAAGTAGGTTGAACATCATTCCACTAGCAGCAATCATGAACAGATAAAACTTACCTACAGGACTGGCATATATAGAAAGAAAACTGCCAACAGCAGGAAAATGATATACAACTTTTCCAATAATATCTTTATAACTGACCGGGGCTGGATCCTGATTGGCATTAGCATCTCCTTTTGTAACAAATTCTCCCGTATTTGCATTGTTTCTGACAACACGGTGTGTGACGATGCTTTCTTCGCTTCTGAAGACTATGATATCTCCTTCCTTTATAGTAGCTGGATCAACATACCGGGAGTACACTACACTTCCAACAGGAATCTCGGGTTCCATACTTCCCGAGATAATATCGAACACTTCGTAACCCAAAAGTCGCGGTACTGAAAGAGGCAAGGCCGTCGCAATTACAAACAGAATGAGCAAAACTCCGACAACATTACAAAGAGCGGGAAGCAGTTTCCCGCTCTTTATATAACTATCAATTCGTTCCAAAAATGATCCGGAATTATCACTCATTCTGCTTACAGTCCCATTTTTCCTGCAGCTGTGTTCTTATAGGAAAAAGACTATCGTTTGTAAATAAGGGAAAACTATAAACCAAGCCGTTCAATTGTCTTCTTTCTTTCTACGCTTTAGAGTCGAAACAGCAACCACCAGAAGTGCAGTTCCGCTTATAAGCATAATGATGTAGTATGGAAGAAGCTTTAACTCATACCCAGTAGGAGGCGGTGTCTCCGTCTCAACTACAGCGAACAAAAGCTTGAGTTGTCCGACAGTATCCTGATATTCATTGTCCAGTGTAGGGCCATCCAAGGTGACAGACAGCAGGACCTTTCCTTCGTCTCCCTTTGAATATGTTCCCAGAAGGAAGAAGTCTTTAAGCTCATCAGTAGCTTCGTTGAAACCTATTTTCCCTCCGCCAATACCGCTGTAATAAATATATGAATAGTCAGATTTGCCAGGAGCCAGGTAACTGAGCTCATAGATATAATTCCCGTTTTCAGCTTCGTCTTTCTGCTCCAGCCATTTTACGGTACGGTTGGCCATATACAAATCGACATCTTCGTCACTCTCGCTCCTGATATTGACATATATCGTGAACGTATCACCGGGCTGCATGTTCTTCATGTACTCATCAATTTCATCCGGGAAATCACAATCGATCTTCGATGAAGATTTGATGACTGCATTCCAAATCAATGTCGAGTCAAATGACTCTGCATAAACTGACACTGGAAATACGCAGCTAATCACCAGTATGGTGAGGAATACTGCAATTAGTCTCTTTCTCATTACTCAGTTCCTCCCCCTCAGGCAATGCTCAGAATAGTACCATTGGTATCGATCGTTGCGTCTACGCCCCACTTGAATTTGATAGCATCTACAGCGTTGTGGGTTTGTACAGCATCAGCCACAGCTTCGATAACCAGGTAAGCTCCATCATAAATGAACTTGGTAGTGACTTTTGTACAAGTCCTGGAGCCATTAGCATACTCTTCAGTATAATCGTCTCTGTAAACATCCGGCTGAACTCTTTCTATTGCTACAGATGTCACAAATGGTTCTTCAGTTACTTCACCAGCAGGGAGAATATCTGCGTAGTAATACACAAACGTCTCTTTCTTAGTTCCGTCAACTGTTTCAACAGTATGCGCGTTGCTATCCTCGATCCATTTGCTGTCTTCCCCAGGTAGTCCGAGTTGAATAAGAGAAGGCTCTATTATCCTAGTATCAGTAGAATCTTCTTCTCTCTCCCAATACTTTGTGATAGTAACTCTTACATACTCGTCGATTTCTTCGACATCCGCACCTTTTTGATTTGGATTCAGTACTGTAAGTATCTCTTCATATTCCTTATCAAGCTCAAGGACCTCTCCCGCAGGAACCAGATTCTGAAGAAGGATACCGTTTTCCGGTTCTTCTGCATTTTCCAGTATCTTAACATTGATGTGATACAGATCGATCTCCACATCATAGTCTTCTTCAGCCTGATTGTATAGGATAGCTCTTGCACCACCTATTCCGCCGGCAAGAAGCAATCCAATGGCCAGCAAAAATAGAACCACTGTAACAATGCCGGAGTGCTTCAAATCACGGATACGTTCCATCAGCCTTCCTCCTTTATTGTAATGGTCCAGTCACCATAAGGATTTCCTTCAGCATCATATCTGACCGGAGTATACTCCTGAATGACAACAACGTTATACAAATCGATATCGTTGCTGCTGTTTTCAGGGAGTTCTACATGAACTACAAGTTTCTCTTCAGTAGTTTTTAAAGGATCAACAGGATCTGCATAATACCAGTACGGATCATCTCCCTCGCCTTTGGTCCAACGTGACGAATCAGCACTTCCACTGATTGTGACGTCGACTTCAGAGCCAGTAAAAACAATCACACGGACATATACAGGCTGTTTACCGGTATTCTCCACCGTCACCAGTTTCTCATAGGCTACTTCATCATATTCTTCATCTATCTCAGTATATGGTACAAGAGATAACTGTATCTTTCCTGCTACTTTATCTTTTGCAGTAAAGTAACCTAATGTCGAACTGATTCCAGCGACAAGTATTAGAGCAAAAGCCAGTACGCTGAGCATCAAAGACCTTTTCATTCCTCAGTCACCTCCTCAGCCTCTTCTACAGGATCCGAACTATCCTTCTTCGGTACCATTTTCCAACCGCTTCCGCTGTTTTGGAAAGTATTCAGGATACCATAACCTCCGTTTTCGGAAGGAACGTATTCGTTAACAAATGTAACAGTAACTGCTTGATCTGCTATGATTGTAGTCTCTTTTTCAGTTATCTCACCTTCAGCTAGTTTATAGGTCAAGCCGTTATAGAATTCTTCTACTGATACCTTTGTCCCTGCGGGAAGATGTTTTACTGTGACCGAACTAGATGCTTTATTCTTGAAATTCAGATTGAATACCTTTTTGATCTTTTTCGCTTCAGCCCCTTCAGCCACAATTACTCCCGGTTCATCATATGTTACATAAAAGGCGAAAGTAACTTCCTCATCTACCTTATAAGAATTAAGTTCTTTTATGATAATAAGATCGCCGTATCTGTCTTCAATTTCAGGCTTAAGAATTATCGTCGGATTATAGATCCACGGAGTAGGATCGGCTGTATTTGCCTCTCCTTCTCCAGGTTCACGGATTTTAGTAGGAAGGGATACAAGTGAGGGGGCATAATAGAAGTTCTGTGTCGATGTCTGAGAAAGTGTAACCTTGACATCTTTTCTTTCTACTATATAGTTTTCAAGTTCCTTTCCCCGGGCAACAACTAAATACAGTCCCCATTCTAGGTTTTGTATCTCCGTACCTGCATCTACACCATCAGCGACTTTCGCAAGGGTCGCATAGTTGTTGAAGAAAATAGCTCCCGCTGCTTCGGCGACTTCATCCCATGATTTTGTTAGGTCTAAGGAACTAAACGCTGAAGTAAGCGTGTAAGAATATGAATCGTACCCTTTATCCTTAGAAGCAGTAGCAACAAGGTAAATGTCGATGACTGTATTTGCGGTCAACTGACTGTCTTCCGGCTCATATGGCTTCACAGTTAGACCGCATTTATAACTTGTTTCCAGCCTAGCACTCTCTTCTGCGTTGATTGTTGCTGGCACAGAGAAAACAATAGCCAAAACTGCTAGAATCACTGATGCTCTAAACAGTCTGTTCTTAATGTTCCTCTTTGATCTCTCCATTGGCTTATCCCTTCCTGAAGACTAAATAATTACTAAACTATATTATATCTCTATTCTGAACAGTTACGCTACTTGTTTTAACTCAAAGTCTATGTAGTCTTTGACTAGAATACAAATAAGAATAATAAATAAAACGGGAACAAAAACAGTCAAAAAAACAATAATGTTGGAAAGCCTGGAAGCTCCATTTATAATTGTCTCTTCTGTGGTAAGGATCTTGATTCTATGTCCCCTAACAAGAAGACGATGTGTATTAATGCCATATGGAGTACATGTTACAAGCGTACACAAATCTAATCCATCAATTATCATAAGATCAGACGTATCATCTGGGTTAACAATAGAAATCTTATCGACAAGATAAGTTAGTGTTTCATTGAGTACAGTAACAGTAAAAACATCCCCAATTTTCACCTTATCCAGACTTGAGAATAACTTCGCGCTGGGAAGTCCACGATGTCCTGAGAGCACCGAATGTGTACTTGGTCCTCCAACAGGCAGCGATGTCCATTCCAGATGTCCTATTGCTTTCTGTAATACTGCCGCATTTGTACCATGATAAATAGGTAAGTTAACCCCGATGGAATCAATCTGAACATAACCCATAATACCTTTCCCTGAAATATCCAAAAGGGAATCATATCTGTCTATGTCCTCAGCGCTCATAGAGAAAACATTAGATTTTGTCAAAATATAATCATTATAAGCTCTCGCATCGTTCAACAGTCTTTCAATTGATTCCGTATCGTTCTCCTTAACGGAAGTAACATAATAAGAAATCGCCCTTGACTGATTCTTAGAATTCCACCAATCACTGAACGAAGGATACGCCATGATAGCGAGCCCCAGAGCAAGTATCAAGAAAGGAATAATGTTCTGAACAAAAAGATTTTTCTTTCTGGATTGCATCATGAAAGACTTTCACCTTCCCAGTACAGAAACACTGCTTTCCTCCATAATTACCACAAAACAAAAAGAACAAAGACTAACTCTCAATCTGTCATTAATAGAAGATATTATACTTACAAGAGAATAAACAAAAACCTATATATACATAAGAAAATATAGCATGATAGAAATTAGACTTCAAGACTTCTTGCATATATATACCATACACTTGTTCCTTCGAGAAGTGAAATAGTAAACGCAACACCGGAGCAGATTTCGGCGCGTTTAGTCGTTCACAAACGCACTATTGCATTAGGTCTTTCAGGAAACCATAGTATGCTTGTGGCTGGCAGCAGAAAGGATATGGTGATCATCATGTCAGTCAACAGCAACAAGCATATGTCCCTCAATGACAGGGCTATGATCCTGCAGGGCATCATAAACGGAGCTTCTCATAAAGCTATCGCCGATACCATAGGCAAAGACAAATCCACTGTAGGCCGCGAGATCAAAAAACACCGTACTCTCAGCTACAGGTGCGAGCTCCCGGTAGAATGCGCCATCTATACCAAATGCAGACCTGGTCATAAATGTATCGGCAGGTCCTGCATTGATTTCGTGCAGTTCACCTGCAAACGTCGCGACAGATCCCCCGGAGCCTGTAACGGGTGCGAGAAGATAAACAGCTGCAGATTCAACAAGTACACTTATGTGCCAAAGGCTGCCCAGGCTGCCTACGAGTATACTCTTTCCGACGC
>JAFZZV010000225.1 GCA_017828855.1 Oscillospiraceae bacterium
CGCTGGATCATTCCGAGCTGTGCAACAGCACCGTGCATGACGATGATCCTGGCTGTGTCGCCGAACTTGTCTTCCCAGTCAACAGCGAACTGAGCAAGCTTGCGGCCGAAGTTCTCGTTGTGTGTGCCGACGAAAGCAAGACGCTTGCTGTCGGGGCAGTCTGTGTCCATCGTGAACATTACGATGCCGGCATCAGAGCATGCGTTAATGGTGGGGGTAAGACCCTCAGCATCGGAAGCAGCAACAAGAATGCCGTCATACTTCAGAGACATGAGGTTCTCAAGGAGCTGGATCTGGCCGGTTACGCCGCCTTCCTGCGGACCGGTGAGCTCGAGCTCGATGGTCCAGTCAGGATACTCGCTCTTGAGTTCTTCAACTCTCTGGGTGCCGCCCTTGCCGCACATATCCCAGAAGTCTCCGAGAGCTGTGTAGACGACAGCGAGCTTCATTGTCTTCTTGTCTTCGCCGCCTTCTTCCTTCTTGCCGCAGGCAACAAGGCTGAGGGCGAGAACCATGATAAGAAGCACTGAAAGAAGTTTCTTCATAGATTCCTCCATCTAGTTTCCGAGGCCGTTTAGAAATAAATAAAGCGGAGACGTCTCTAACCCGGACTCGGTCTTTCTTTTTTACCGTCTCCAATGGCGTATTGTAATAAAAACACAGCTGCAATTCAATATTGATGACGGTCTTTTAACCTTTTTCCGTTTTTTTACCCAAACATCCCCAGTACAGTTATAGATATTGACTACCTGCCGCCGCGATGATATCTATCCTTGTACCTGATATATATATGTTGTATACTTAGGTCTCTCCCATTTCAGGCTGTACTACTACGCAAGAGCGCGCTGCGGTCTCCCGCAGCGCGCCGTTGTTTTGTAGCCTTATAAGGTCAGCTGTTTCTTTTGGAAATTACTGCCTTGTGGGATACATGTCTTCGTCATAGACGTTGTCGAGGGTGACATAGAATGTCGGGGTCTCGACGAAGTCAGACGGCGGATCCTGTCCGAGAGCGATCTTCTTGAACAGGAGGTCAACTCCGTTGTATGCCCAGTTGGCCTGCTTCTGGACCTCAGTCACTGTCGCGAAACCATCCTTGACAGCGTTGATGACCTGAGCTGTGTCGTCGGAAAGAACACCGCAGTGATCGGGGTTCTTGTCAGCATCGTTCCAGCCGTTCTCTTCGAAAACAGCGGATACGAGGGAGCCGCCGGCGTGTGTGCAGAGCGCGCAGTTCCAGGTGGGGTTTGACAGCATCATGGACTCGACTGTTGCCTGTCCGGATGCCATGTCTACGGGTGACTGATAGTCGAGCAGGACTGCGCCCTTGCTGGCGTTCTCCGCTACGACATCGGTGATGCCCTTGAGACGCTGGATCATTCCGAGCTGTGCAACTGCACCGTGCAGGACGATGATCCTGGCTTCTCCGCCGTACTCAGCCTGTCTGTCGACAGCGAACTGAGCAAGCTTGCGGCCGAAGTTCTCGTTGTGTGTTCCGACGAAAGCAAGGCGCTTGCTGTCGGGGCAGTCGGTATCCATCGTGAAGACGACGACACCTGCATCAGCTGCAGCGTTCAGGGTGGGGGTCAGGCCTTCCGCATCGGAAGCAGCGACGACCATTCCATCGTAGCCGAGAGAGATGAGGTTCTCAACGACCTGGATCTGGGCGGTGACGCCTGCCTCGGACGGGCCGGTCAGCTCGAGATCTACTGTCCAGTCAGGATACTCTGTCTTGAGCTCTTCCACTCTCTTGGTACCGCCGACACCGCACATATCCCAGAAGTCTCCGAGACCTGTGTAGACGACTGCGAGCTTCATTGACTTCTTATCTTCGCCGCCCTCTTCCTTCTTGCCGCAGGCAACGAGGCTGAGCGCGAGGACCATGATAAGAAGTACTGCGAACAGTTTCTTCATAGGGTTCCTCCATCATATTTCCCGAAAAGCGTCCGGCTGCATTCTTTCAAAGGGAGACGTGTCCGGACAATAACGGGATCATTTTTCCCGTCTCCGATTCTGATTTTAGTAAGGCAGAAGATTCATTTCAACAATAGTGACAGGTCTTTAATCTATTTCTTCTTTTCGCTTGTTAGGCTGTGATATTTCTGTTGCATCGTACAAATCAGTTACAGAGCATCTTCAAAACACGCTAACCATATATATAACGTGTATGGTCTCTAAAACAATACCGTTTACGTGATTCAGGAGATCTTTTTTCTCTGCATCAGTCATGTCTCACTGATATAATTACATTGATCGTCAACGGTGATCTTGAGGAGGAACAAATGATCAGGATAGGATCGATAGTATGGGGCGTAAAGGATATAGAAAGAGCTGTCAGGTTCTGGACGGAAGCCCTTGATTACGTGCAGAAGGGAGAGCCTGCAGACGACTGGGCCATGCTCGTGCCCAGAGAAGGTCCCGGTATCCAGCTCTCCCTGGCGAAGATCACGTCTCCAAAGGCGAAACGGCACCACATGGATCTGTTCGCTGAGGACAGGGAGGCAGAGGTAGAGAGGCTCATCTCCCTCGGGGCGACCAGAAAGCCCTGGAACTACGAAGAAGGCGCGGACTATGTGGTCCTCCAGGACCCGGACGGTAACCCGTTCTGCGTCGTTCAGCTTTGATCATGTCTCAGGAGGTTTCTCATGACTGATTTCCATGACTCCGTCAAAGAGCGTTTCATACGGTATGCCGGGATCGATACCCAGTCGGCAAGCGGCGTCAGCGAGACACCGACCACGCAGAAGCAGTTCGACCTGGCCCGGATGCTGAGAGACGAGCTGAACAGCATCGGCGTCAGCGATGTCTGGCTTGATGAGGATCACTGTGTCGTGTACGGCACGATCCCTTCCAATTCCGATGCCTGCAGACCGGTCGGTCTCGTTGCGCATATGGACACAGCGGTGGAGGCCCCGGGCGGGCCGGTAAATCCGCAGGTCGTGGAACGATATGACGGAGGTGACATACTCCTCAACAAAGATCTCGGCATATGGATGCGCAGAGCTGATTTTCCCAACCTAGGCATGTATGTCGGCGAGGAACTGATCTGCACGGACGGCACGACCCTTCTCGGTGGTGATGACAAAGCCTCCATTGCGTCAATCATGACTATGGCGGAGCATTTCTGCTCCCATCCGGAGCTGGAGCACGGCACTATAGCGATAGCCTTTACACCGGATGAAGAAGTCGGCGGTCTGGCAAAAGATCTTGATCTCGGGCGCTTTACCTCTGACACAGCCTACACCCTCGACGGGGATCATCTCGGGTACTACGAGTATGAGACCTTCAACGCCTCATCCGCTGAGGTCAGGATCAGGGGCAGAGCCGTTCATCCCGGCACCGCTAAAGGCATCATGATAAACAGCATCGACATCGCCGGCGAGTTCCTTTCCGCGCTGCCTGCGGCAGAGAAGCCGCAGTACACCGATGGGAGGGAGGGGTTCTTCCATGTCATGGGCATCAGTGGCAGCTGTGAAGAGACGGTCGTCAACATCATAGTAAGAGATCATGACACTGAGAAGTTCGCGCAGCGTAATGCCCTCCTTCAGCAGATCACCGATGAGTTCAACTGCAGGTATCCGGAGGGCACCGTGACGCTGTCAGTGACTTATCAGTACCGGTCGATGAAAGAAGTGATAGACGAAGTACCTTTCATGATAGATAACCTGAAGAAGGCCATCTCCGACTGCGGGGTCGAGCCGGTGTGCATACCGTTCCGAGGCGGCACCGATGGATCCGCCCTGTCCCAGCGCGGGCTCCCCTGCCCCAATCTGAGCGCCGGATACGAGAATGCCCACAGCAGGTTCGAGTATGTTCCGGTCTGCAATATGGTGAAGAACGTGGAGATACTGATACGTCTCTGTGAGCTGTACAGAGACATGCCTGTTTAGCATGCAGTTTCCCGGATGCCGCTTTGCGGCGCCGTTTCTCTGATATAATATCTTTCGGAAAGCGAGGTATATTCATGATAACCAAATCAACCGCACTGGAAGTCCTCAACGAGGCTCTCTCCACAGGCGCTGATTTTGCCGAGATCTATCTGGAAGAAGACGACCAGACGACGATCAACATGGATAACGGCAAGGTCGAGTCCTGTGACGACACCCTCACAAGAGGCGCCGGCATCCGCCTCCTCAAAGATCTGAGGAGCGTATACGGTTACACGAACAACATCACACGCGCAGGCCTCCTCAGGCTCGCGAGAGATCTCTCCGCGTCCTTTGACGGCGAGAGGCTCCTCACGGTGGACAGCATCACCAAGGTGAGGCAGGGAAAAAAGCATCTCCCGAAGATCAGGTACTCCGAGTTCCCCAGGGAGGAGCTCATCGCAATGCTGAAGAAGTCAAGCGATGCCTGTCTCGCATACGACGAGAAGATAGTCCGCTGCGAGATCTCGTTTGCCTTCAACTACAAGACCGTTGAGATATTCAACTCGACAGGAAAGCAGTTCGGAGACGTCCATTCCAGAGGCAGATATATCGTCACGGCGACGGCCAGAGACGAGCGCGGCATAGAGACGTTCCATCACAGGCCCGGCGCCCAGAAAGGCATGGAATTCTTCCTTGAAGAGGTCGATCTTGATGAGGAGGCAAGGAGCGCTGCCCAGAGCGCGCTGACGCTCCTCGGCGCGAAAGAATGCCCCTCCGGCAAGATGACGGTCATCATAGGAAACGGATTCGGAGGAGTCATCTTCCATGAATCCTGCGGGCACTCACTCGAAGCCAGCTCGGTATCAAAGGGGCTCTCGGTCTTCTCAGGAAAAAAGGGCGAGAAGATAGCATCCGATATCGTATCCGCAGTGGATGACGGCACCATAGACGGTGCCTGGGGAAGCGGCAATATAGATGACGAGGGCAATCCCACCGCACGCAACCTACTGATCAAAAACGGAGTCCTTACCTCTTATCTGGTAGACAGCTTCAACGGACGCAGGATGAACGAGCCGGGCAACGGAGCATGCAGGAGAGAATCCTATAAGTTTGAGCCCACCAGCCGCATGAGCAATACATTCATCCTTAACGGAAAGAGCACGCCGGAAGAGATAATCGCGAACACCGAGTTCGGTCTGTACGCTAAGGACATGGGAGGCGGAAGCGTCAACCCCGCCACCGGTGAGTTCAACTTTGCGGTCAACGAAGGCTACATCGTGGAGAACGGAAAGATCTCCTACCCGGTCAAAGGCGCTACGCTGATCGGAAGCGGAAAGGAAGTCCTGCTTAACATCGATATGGTCGGAAATGACCTGCTCAGAGCTCAGGGAATGTGCGGAGCGGCGAGCGGTTCCATACCGGCAGACGTCGGTGAACCCACGATCAGGGTACAGAACATGACTGTCGGCGGAAGAGGAGGTACGATAAAATGATCAGCTATAAGAAGATCTTCGATAAAGCCGCTCTGGAAGGGCTGGAGGCCCTGGAGCTCTATGCGTCCGAGACCAGGAACTTCTCCTTCTCCCTCTTCAGAGGCGAACTCGACTCCTACAGCATCTCGGACTCCGCAAGCATCGAAGCCCGCGGCATCTCGAACGGAAAGATCGGATATGCCACGACCGAGAAATTCGACAGCACGACACCTGAATACCTCGTGAGCCGCATCAAGCAGAACGCCGAGCTTACGAGCTCAGACGATCCGGGGATCATCTTCCGCGGCAGCGAGAGATACCGCAAAAAGAACGTTTTCAACAAAAAGCTCAGCCAGACTTCCCCGGAAGATAAGATCAGCCTCATGAAAGGTTTCTTCTCGGCAGTCACCGCGAAGAGCGATAAGATCCAGGAGGTAGAGATCAGCTACGAGGAATCGGAAGAGACCGTGACGCTCACGAACTCATTCGGGCTCAGACTGAGCAGCAAAGTAAACTATGCTGTCGTGTTCGCACAGGCAGTAGCTACTGATGATTCCGGGGAGACCAAATCCGGAATGATGTTCCGCGTCCTCAGCGATCCTGACGAGTTCAACACGGAAGAAGCTGCAGCCGAGATCGTCAATGACACCATCAGACAGTTCGGCTCAGGTCCCTGTGATTCCGGAAAATACAGGTGCGTTTTCTCGGGGGATGCGTTCGCATCTTTGCTCGGGCCGTTCCTCAGGAACCTGTCAAGTGACGAGGTCCAGAAAAACAGTTCTCTTCTGGCAGGGAAGATCGGCGAAAAAGTCGCTTCATCAAAACTCACTGTTTTTGAGAAGCCTCTTGAGAAGAACATGTCTTTCCGCTATTTCGATGACGAAGGCGTAGCAACGAGCAACAAGACGCTCATAAAGAACGGCGTGCTGCAGACATATCTGTATAATCTTGCGACAGCAGCCAAAGAGAACAGAGAATCCACCGGCAACGGCTATAAGGAGGGCGGAAGCGCCATCGGAGTCGGGCTCAGAAACGTATTCGTAAAACCGGGTTCACTTACAGAGGAAGGTCTGTTCGAAAAAGCCGGTGAAGGTGTCTACATAACATCCGTGAGCGGGCTCCATGCAGGAATGAACGCTCAGTCCGGAAACTTCTCACTCATAGCCCAGGGCTTCATGATCCGTGACGGAAAGCTCGCCGAGCCTCTGTCCCTCATCACTGCAGCCGGGAACCTGTTCGACATGTTCGGACAGATCACTGCGGTAGGCAACAATATCAAGATAAGGATGAACGGATTCTTTGCCCCGTCAGTGCTGGTGAGAAAGATCTCTATCTCCGGAAAATAGAAATAACTGTTTTATACAACGAAGCCCCGGAACTGTCCGGGGCTTCGCCTTTTATTGATCACTGTCCAGGTCATCAGATGCCGTATATACCGCGATATTTCTCCGTGAGGTATCCGGTGTATATGGACGGGTCGAACGGCTTTCCCGTCGCCCTGAGCATTATCTCGTCGGTGGTGCATATGCCTCCGAACCTGTGAATGTGTTCTCCGAGCCAGTCCATGATCTCGCTGTATCTGTCTTCCCTGAGAAGCGTGTCCACGTCGATCTCGGAGTACATCTTCTGTGCAAACTGCGCCGCCATCGCGCTGCCAAGCAGGTATGTAGGGAAGTATCCGAAGTACGCGTATGGCCAGTGCATATCCTGAAGTATCCCCGACTTCGCGTCAGGCACGTCGATGCCGAGATACTCTTTGTATTTGGCATTCCAGATCTCCTCGAGGTCCCTGATCCTGTATTCACCGGAGAATATCCCTTTCTCCACCTCGTATCTGATCATTATATGCAGAGGATATGTTACCTCATCCGCCTCAGTGCGAACCAAAGTCGGCTTTACGAGGCTTATTGCTTTGTAGAACTTCTCAGTGGATATCCCCGAGAGCTCGTCAGGGAATATAGCCTGAAGCTTCGGGTAGTTTACGTCCCAGAATGCTCTGCTCCTTCCGATATGGTTCTCCACAAGCCTGGACTGGGACTCATGCATCCCCGCGGTGATGTTGTGCAGGATGATCGTGCCGTCGTACTTTTTGTCAGTCTGATGACCGAAGTATGCATGCCCGCTTTCGTGCATGGATGACAGCGCCGCCATCACGAGGTCGTTCTCACGGTACTTCGTCGTGAAACGGACGTCATCGTGACTAAGTCCGGTGGTTACCGGATGCTCCGATTCGCTCACGGTGCCCCATGAAGGATCGAAACGGATATACCTCATAAGCTCGGCATTGAACAACCTCTGCTTTTCCGCCGGGTATCTCAGGTGCAGGAACCCTGTCTCGGGCTGCTCAGCACCGGTTATATCCCTGAGAAGTGGAACTACCTCTTTCCTGACGCTGTCGAACAGCTGCTCATACCGCTTGCTGTCATATCCTTCCTCGTTATCGTTTAGAAGCTGGTCATAGAGATCCTCGCCTTTGTTGGAGTACATCTTGATGGCGCGGAACGCGTCCACGAGCTTCTCTAGATACGGCCAGTAGGAATCATAATCAGAGTTCTGCTTGCAGATCAGCCACTGTCTCTGGTTCTCGGAGAGGATCCTCTGATAGTCTGCATACTCTTTCTCGGGTATCTTTCCTGTCTTGTCCAGTTCCTTAATATAAAGCTCTGCCATCTTCCTGATCTCCGGATCGGGATCATCGTCCCTGACCTTCTGCAGGACATCATACATGCCGTCCTCCTTGAGGACTCTCATGTATTCGCCGGAGAGCACCGCTGCCTTCTCACCTCGGTACTGAGCTCCCATGCTCAGAGGGCGCTCCGTGGCATCGATCTCTATGAGGGTCAGTGCCATCTGGTAAGCGCTGAGCCTGTCCTGCCACGTAAGGAATCTTTGTCTGAGATCTTCTGTACTCATCTGTTTCTCCTCCCGGAATGACGATGACCGTCCGTTTCATGTCGATTCCCGGCATGACCCGGACGGTCCTGTTGATGTGTTTTTCAGGGAACCGATGGATCAGATCCCGCCTGTTTCCCTGAGGTATAGTCCCGTGAACACCAGAGCTGCAGCAAGGAATGCTCCGCCTGTTATCACTATATAGCCGAATCCCCCGCCCCTGAGTCTTCTGAGCCGCCTCATCTCTTCCCTGCGGTCCTTGAATTCGCCGTAGTTGAGCGGTTTGTCCTTTGACAGGAACTGGAACGTGAGCATCCGGAAAGCCTGCTGCATCCCGAAAATCACCCCGTCAAGCGATCCCGTATCCGAGATGATCATCATGACTCCGAACCCCGTTACCAGGAGGCCGGGAATAGTGAATCCGTCGGCAAGTATCCTGTACTTCTCAGCTGTCTTCTTTGACGCGAGCCCCTGTGAGGAAACATAAGCAAAAGTCATGACAGCGCATATCAGGAGCACCGCAGCATATTTCAGGATGCGTTTCTTAACCATTGGCTACCTTTTCCCTGTAGCGTTTCTCCTCAGCGTCGTTGCAGTACACGAAGTGCCCGGGAAGGATCTCTCTCAGCATGGGTTTATCCTCCGTGTAGTCATGCTCCTCAAGCGGATTATACGTGATCCTGACCCTGGTCTTCTCAGTCGCAGGATCCGGGACCGGGATGGCGGAAAGCAGAGAGTTCGTATACGGATGCAGCGGATGACGGAAAAGCTCATCCGAATCCGCCAGCTCCACCAGCTTGCCGTAATACATGACTCCGATCCTGTCGGAGAAATACTTTACGACAGACAGGTCATGCGCGATGAACATGATCGTAAGACCCATCTTGTCTCTGAGGTCGTTCAGCAGGTTTATGACCTGTGCGCGTATTGAGACGTCCAGCGCGGAGATCGGCTCATCAGCTATTATCATCTCAGGATTCATGATGATGCTTCTGGCTATGCCTATGCGCTGTCTCTGCCCGCCGGAGAACTCGTGCGGATACCTCCCTGCGTGCTCAGGCACAAGTCCTACGACATCCAGCATCTCATACACTTTGTTCTCTATGTATTCCTTGTCTGTGTATCCCTGGATGACGAGGCCCTCCCCGATGATCTCCTTGACGGTCATCCTTGGGTTGAGCGAAGCGATGGGATCCTGGAATATCATCTGTATCTGGGTGACGATCTTGGATCTCTTGGCAGCCTTTACGCGCTGCTTGGCCTCTTTCCTCAGCCGCTCCTTCTCCTCCTCGTCCGGAGCTGCGGCAATAAGCTCATCGTATTCCTTCTGCACCTCGGCAGCGCGCTGCTTGCCGTATTCCTTGTCCGCGTTCTTCTGGTCGATATTCGCCTTCTGGATCTCTATCTTATTGTCGGCGATGATCTTCTCAAGTTCCGCTTTTCTTTCCGCGGTGACGTTTCCGCTGCGAAGTTCCTTCCTTGCAGCCTTGATCGCTTCCCTATAGGACAGTGTTCCGGCGCAGATGCGGTGCCCCTTGAAATAGACGCTTCCGGACGTAATGTCGTATATGCGGATGATGGAGCGACCGGTCGTGGTCTTCCCGCAGCCTGACTCTCCGACAAGCCCGAACACCTCACCCTTGTACACGTCGAAAGATACGTCATCGACTGCCTTGGTGGGTCCGAAATACTGGCACAGATGCTCTACGTGGAGCAATACTTCCTTATTTTCCATCCTGACCCTCCGCAAGCTTTGATTTCATTCTCTCGATCCTCTCGGTGATGATCTTCGGCATCTCCACCTTCGGGGCATCGGGATGGAGCAGCCACGTGGCCGCTCTGTGAGTCTCAGTGACGTCGAACATCGGGGGCTGCTTCTCGAAGTCTATCTCCATCGCGTACTTGTTGCGGTCCGCAAACGCGTCACCCTCCGGAGGATAGATCATGTTGGGAGGCGTTCCGGGGATGGCCTCCAGCTTCTCCTTGGTGTCGAGGTCCGGCATGGACGACAGCAGCGCCCATGTGTAGGGATGCCTGGGATCGTAGAACACTTCCTCTGAGAGGCCCTGCTCGACGATCTTTCCGGCGTACATGACTGCGATCTCGTCCGCCATCTGTGCCACGACGCCCAGGTCATGTGTGATGAATATGATGGAGAGGTTCCTCTCCGCCTTTAGCTTGTTGATGAGTTCCAGTATCTGCGCCTGGATCGTGACGTCCAGCGCAGTCGTGGGCTCGTCGCATATCAGGATCTCGGGGTTGGCGGCAAGAGCTATCGCTATGACAATCCTCTGCCTCATTCCGCCGGAGAACTCGAACGGATACTGGTTGTAGCGCATGCGGGGCTCGGGGATGCCGACCTCGGTCATGAGCTTGATCGCGGTCTGTTTCGCCATGTCCTTCGTGATGACGTAGACAACGGTGGAGGCCTTCTCCTTGAGGTAGTCCACGGTCTCGACGGCTCTGACGCTGAAATCGGGCTCAGCCGCGGAGATCTGCTCCTCGTAGCGCTCCCTGACGTCGCTGCACACCTTGACGATATTTGCCTTCAGCTCATCCAGATCCAGCACGTTCTTGGGGACGACCTTCCAGTCGACGGTCTTTCCCTTGGCGATGAGGGCTTCTCTCTTTGCCGACTGTTTCTCGAACCTAGCCTCTTCCTTGGGGTTGTTCTCCTCATAGAAGAAGTACTTATCGATCGCGTTGGTCAGAGATGAGTTGAATGTATACGCATAGGAGTCCTTGTTGGTCTGGAGGTAATCGATCCCGCTCTCCACCTTGCTGATAAGCTCCTTGGCGTACTCGGCAGTCTCCTTCTGGTCCAGGTCTCCGGAGAAATACTCAACTGCACCTGCAAGGGCGGCGACCGCCTCTTTCTTTCCTGCGACGGACTTGTCATAGGAGTTCCTGAGTCCCTTTGCAGCATAGGAGAGGAACTCACTCATGAACTGTTCATCCAGGACTCTGAGAGCCTTCTCATTGAGCTCGTTGCGGTCGTACCCGTAGAGCTCCTCCTCTGGATTGACTGTCTTGTAGAATCCGATGCGGAAGAAGTCGGGCCTTATCTGCTCGGACATCCTGTCCAGCAGAGCTCCGGTATCCTCCATGACGCTGAGAAGCTCCTCATTGACGAATGAGGGGTCGTCCTTATTGATCTTGTATGCGCTCTTGGCTGAGCCGTACCTCGCCGAGAGATCGGCGATCTCCTGCTCGAACCCATGGGTGTAGAACGGGTCGTTTATGTTCTTGAGGCGCTTGACCTGCTCGCTGACCAGCTGCTTGACGCTCTGGCGCTGCTTCTTGGAGTGCATGTAAAGGAAGTTCGTGATGTCTTCCTTGAGGTCCTGGGCGTTGTTGTCGGACCTGTTGTAGCTGTCCTCCAGCTTGTTTGCCTCGATGCAGAAGTTGTCAAATGTCTTGACCATCTCCTCGATCTTGGCACTGTCGGAGGGAGAAGCCTCCTGCATGTTCGTCTTGAGGGTCTCGAGAAGGGAATTGAACTCCTTCCTGGCGTTCTTCCTTCCGGACTTGTTCTTGAGCAACATGGCCTCGGTGATCTGAGGCCCTATCTTGACTATTGGGTTCAGGGACGAGAGAGGATCCTGGAAGATCATGGAGATCTTGTCTCCCCTGATCGTGTGCATTGTCTCCTCATCCAGTTTGAGAAGGTCCATTCCGTCATAAAGGATCTCGCCGCCCTCTATGATGGAGTTTCCCGCGAGGATGCCGAGGATTGCCTTGGATGTGACGGATTTTCCGGAGCCTGACTCGCCGACGATCGCGAGGGTGCGGCCGCGGTACAGGTCGAAGGATATGTCGCGGACCGCCTTGAGCGTTCCGCTGGATGTCCTGAACGAGACCTTAAGGTTCTTGACTTCAAGTATCTTGTCTGCCATCTCTTATTCCTCCGTTCCTCTGAGCGCCGGGTTGAACGCGTCGCGCAGTCCGTTTCCGAACAGGTTGAAGCAGATCATCAGCAGCGAAATGGTGAGAGCCGGCAGTATCATCAGGTGCGGGTAGTTGGTCCAGATACCGCTGGAGTCCGAGAGCAGAGTTCCCAGAGAAGTGACCTTGGAGGATCCGAGCTTTACGATGCCCAGATAGCTCAGGTTGCTCTCCTGGTAGATGACGCTGGGTATGGCCAGTGCGCTGGAGGTGATGATGGTTCCAAGCGTATTGGGATAGATGTGCTTCCAGATTATCCTTCTGTCCCTGGCGCCGAGCGTGTGGGCTGCCATGACGTATTCCTGATTCTTGAAGCGGTAGAACTGTGTCCTGACGGTGGATGCTGTCCCGATCCATCCGGTCAGTATATACACGAACAGCAGTGACGGGATCGCACCGACCTTTGCCGCGAGATGGATCTGGAACAGGCTTGCGAGCACTATGAACGGGATATCCCAGAGGATATCCGAGATCCTCTCCATGATCAGGTCGACGGTTCCGCCGTAATACCCTTCCACAGCGCCGTAAAGCGTTCCTATAACGAAGTTTATGGTGGCGACTGCGATGGAGATCTCAAGCGAAAGCTTTATGCCTCCCGCAAGTCTCAGAGCCATATCGTAGCCCTGAGCATCTGTGCCCAGGATGTAGTTGGGCTCATGTCCGTACAGATACTGGAAATAATTGTAATACAGGACCCTTACCTTATACTGCGCCGTGTTCTGGTCTCCGCCGCCTGCATAGGTGTAATAGACCACGTTCCCGCTGTCATCGCGGAGATAGTTGTCCTCAAACACCATGTCGTCTGACATGGGGATCCTTCTGGCTTCGCCGCTGCTGTTCACCTTAAGGGGAGAGCCCTTGGCATCGACTTTATACCAGAAGTTCGCGTCGGTCTTGTCGAAGGAATATGTATATTCATTATCTGCGATCAGCGGATAGAGCACCCTGAGACCGGTCTCATTCTCCCAGTCGCGGATCCTCTGATACTCGGCCTGCTCGATGCTTCTGTAGATGAAGCCTACTTCCAGATATGTGTCTATCTTGCCGGTATATCCCTGAGCTGTCTCCTTATATTTGATCATAGGCATGTACTCGGAGTCCATCGCCTCGGAAACAGTCATATTGTGTTTGCCGTCGTAGTTCTCGGCACCTACACCTATGGCAAGCTTGCTCTGAAGGCCTCTTTCCGAGAAATTGCGTTTCATGCCGCCGTCCGCGATCCCGATATCCTTGAGCCAGGACACTCTGCCGGGCTTCTTTGCGTACAGATTGGCCATAAAGGTCGCATTATGGGAAGTGATAAGGAACGGGCACAGGATAGCGTACAGGACAATGAGAAGTATGATGATCGCAGCGACGACGCTTGCCTTGCTCTTCTTGAACCTGATCCAGGCGTCCTTGAAGTAGCCGATGGGCTTGTCATCGAACTTCTTATCGTGTATGCGTTCGTCCTGGTTGACAAAGCGGAACTTTTCCGCGGGAATTGATTCGAGTATGTAATCTTTATCTGCCATCTCTTTATTCCCCCATCCTGATCCTCGGGTCGATTATGCCGTAACTCAGGTCAACGAATATACCTGCGACAAGTCCGAGCAAAGTGTAGAAGATGCCGTCCAGCATGTAGACGTCATAGTCGAACAGGTTTATTGACCTTATATAGAGCTGTCCGACACCGGGAATGGAAAAGATCTGCTCTATGATCATGGATCCGCCGAGCACCCCGAAGAACATGGCTATGATCCCGGGGAAAATGGGCACCATCGCATTTTTCAGTGCATGCCTCCATGTCGCCTGGGAATTGGTGAGGCCCTTCGTCCTGGCCAGCAGCATGTAATCAGAAGTCAGCGACTCGGTGAGCTCTGCTCTGGTGTTGCGGCACAGTGAAGCGATCGTTCCGAAGCTCAGGGCGAGGATCGGTGCGATCATGCTCTTGAACATCTTCCAGGTGAAATACGAGCCTCCGGCATCCGCCAGCGCGTACATCTGCAGCGGAAGCAGGTTGAGTTTGAAATACAGGAAGTACTGCACCAGAAATGCGTAGACATAGCTGGGCACCGAAACGAACACTATGACAAGCACGCTTATCAGCGAGTCCTGCCACTTGTTCTTTTTAATTGCGGCATAAATGCCCAGCGCGATGCCGATCGGCACCGAGAACAGTATGGAATAGACATTTACCAGAACTGTCGGCGCTAGGCGGCTGTTCATCAGCTCCAGCGCAGGCGTGCGGTATGAGATGTACCATGACGTCCCGAAGTCCCACTTGGTAAATATGTTCTTGAGATAGATCCAGTACTGGACAAGAAGAGGCTTCCCGTATCCCAGGGCTTCCCATCTTGCCTTGATGGCTTCTGCCTGCACCTTCTCAAGAGGCAGCTCTCTCGGCAGGAGCCTTATCAGCACGAAGTAGATCGTGGTGATGATGAACAATACGCAGAACATCAAAAGTATCCTTTTCAGGATATACTTTCCCATTTTCATGTGCGTAGACCTTTCAGTTTTTTCTGCTTTCGGATATGGGCTTTTCAGCACATAATCCCAACATATCTGCCGGAAACTGCACGGAAAGGCACACTCCGACAAATATACCGAATAATTATATCACAACGGAAAGTGAAATAACATGCCGATTCAGCCTCGTCCGAAGCGCTGTCCGGTCTCGAGAAGTGAAATAGTAAACGCAACACCAGAACTGACGTCGGAGCGTTTAGTCGTTCACAAACGCACTATTGCATTAGGTCTTTCAGGAAACCATAGTATGCTTGTGGCTGGCAGCAGAAAGGATATGGTGATCATCATGTCAGTCAACAGCAACAAGCATATGTCCCTCAATGACAGGGCTTTGATCCTGCAGGGCATCATAAACGGCGCTTCTCATAAAGCTATCGCCGATACCA
>JAFZZV010000226.1 GCA_017828855.1 Oscillospiraceae bacterium
CGATCGCGAAGAGGAAAGTGAACATCACGTTCTGGGATCTGTATCCGAACGATCCTCTCGTCGCCATGTCAAAGGGATACTCGCTGAGAAGCGCGAAAAGGAAGATGCGGAGCATATACATGCCCCTGTCCCTGGTGTGATGAAGGCCTTCCGCGATACTGAAGCAGTAGATGGGCATGGCGAGCCTTCCGACCACCCGCAGCCATGTGACGCCCGGGAACAGCACCATGCCGATGTGGTCGATGAGCATGCTCGCCGAGGCGATCAGCTTAAGCGAAGTGATATCCAGTTTTCCGGAAGCCTCATAGCTGCTGTCCATTGTTCTTCCTCAGTTTTCTTGCATATGCCAGAGTCTGTTTCAGGGAGGATTCCTTATCGATCCCCGCCAGCTGCAGTTTATGCGAGAATTCCAGAAGCTCGGAGAACTGCTCTCCCGGCTCGAGGCCGGCTTCCAGAAGGTCATTTCCGGTCACATGCGGCCCGGATACGGTCTCTTTATAGACTTCAAGCCTCTCGAACAGGAATCCGCTGTCTCCAGAGAACGGCACGTCTCCGGACTTGACGGGGCGGTCGCTCAGAGCGAGATAGATGAGATCCTCCGGGGCCGCAGCCTCATCGAACATGTGGTTCGTGGACTTGACGGACGACCTGTTGAACGCCGCGACGTTCGGTCTCATATGGAGAGGGACCATGTTCAGGACATATTCTCTGACGGATCTCCTGGACACCAGCCTTTCCAGGAACTGTTCCAGGAGAGGCAGCCCGAGCACCTCGTGACCGTATGAGTGTATCCTGCCGTTCACCGTTTCCGTGGCGACAGCCTTCCCTATGTCGTGGGTCAGTGCCGTGAGCATGAACGCGTAGGGATCGCTGACCCTGTCCCTGAATCCGGCAGCCCTGTCCAGAACCTGCATGGAGTGGACGAAGACGTTTCCTTCCGGATGGAACACCGGGTCCTGCTCGACGGACGACAGATCACCGATCTCAGCGAACCAGGGCGAGAGCTGATCCATCTCCTGAAGGACCGTAAAGAACACAGACGGCGCGGCGCCTTCCAGGAGAGCTTTCTTGAGCTCGGCCTCGACTCTCTCAGGGGACAGGGACGATGTGTCGATACCGGCACAGAGCCTCACGGTCTCCGGCGCCACTGAGAAGGAGAGGCGGGAGGCGAACTGAGCCGCCCTGAACACGCGCAGCGGGTCCTCCGGGAAGGAGACCGGGTCCACGTGACGGAGTACTTTTTCTTCCAGGTCGGAGAGCCCGCCGAAATGATCGATGATCTCTCCCGTAAGGATGTCCTGCATCAGTGCGTTGACTGTGAAATCCCTGCGTCTGGCTGCTTCTGCGGTGCCTATGAAAGGGTCTATATCTATGTCAAAACCGCGGTGTCCCCCGTCAGAGTTAGCCTTTTCCTTTCGCGGGAGCGCGATATCGATGTCAAGTTGAGGCAAGCTTATGATGCCGAAGCTGGAGCCGTATGTGAGAGGATCTCCGAAAGGAGACAGAGCCCGGCGCAGCTCGTCAGGGAAGAGACCGTGGACCTCGATGTCGAAATCCTTCTGAGGTCTCCCCATCAGCCCGTCCCGGACACAACCGCCCACGAGATAGGCTCTTCCTCCGCTTTTTGCGACCGCTTCGGCGATCCTTGTAAGCATCTCTTCCATAAAACAATGATATCAAATAAGGCGGACAAAAGACAGGAAAGAGAGCTCCGGAAATAGTATCATTACTGGAGAGGTGAGGATCAGCATGATCGGAACGGAAAAAATAAAAAGCATTGCGGAAAAGGCAGCGGAACACTTCGGCGTCCCGTCGCTCTCCGTCTCTGTGATCCAGAACGGGGAGCAGACCGATGTGGGCATCGGGTGCGGAAAGACCACGGTGTTTCCAATAGGGGAACTGTCAAAGACCTTCATCAGCTATGCGGTGAGGGCCGCAGGCATCGATCTGGATTCTCCGGTGTCGGACCGCTCGCCATGGTTCGGACTCAAGGATCTCGAAGCGTCCGGGAGTGCAACCATACGCGACATCCTTCTGCAGAGGACCGGACTGCAGGAGCACAAGCTCTCATGGTTCATCCAGCCGCAGCTGTCCTATGCAGACGCGGCGGAGCTGGTCAGATATCTCGATCCTGCGTCCGGGTTCCGCGAGAGGAGCTTCAGGCAGGACATGCTGTTTGCCTCTCTGAGCAGGGCTGCGGAGGATATCACCGGGAAGCGCTGGAATGAATTCGTCAGGTCAGAAGCTCTGGATCAGATCCCCGCAGAAGCGACATTCTTCACACAAAGCGAGCTCTCGGAGGCTTCAGGGCAGGATGTCGCCGGGCTCTGGTACTCCGCATACGGCAGGCTGATCAACGGGACCGGCTGGATGACGGACCTTCTCGCGGGCGGAGGAAGCATGTTCAGCTGCACTTCGGACCTCGCGAGATGGGCTGAATACAACAGGACCGCGGGGCTGCTGCAGACCGTGCCGATCCGGGATGAGGATTTCTTTGATTTTCCTTTGTCCGCGGTCGGGACCGGCAGCGCAGAGGCGGGTGACGGGTGGTACAGGCTGGATCTCCGGGGCAGCCGCATCGTCTGCGGGATCGGGGAGTCCGGGGGAAGCGCCGTCTTTGCCGGATGGATGGAGGACCTGCCCTTTGCTTTTGCCGCAGCTGTCAGCCTGGATGGCTCGCCCTGCGCGCAGTCGGTCGGATTCTCCCTGTGCGATCTGGCGGCGGGAAGAGAGGAGGCGGACTGGAACTGCACCTTCCGGGATGTACGAGAAGCCGTCAATGACGCAAAGAGAAAGAACAACAGCATGATGCTGAGGGCATGCACCGACGACCTGTTCTACCGCTGGTCTGCGGGGGCGTTCTTTAACCGGGGATACGGAGAACTGCGCTTCAAAGAGGTCTACGGAAGGCTGTTCCTGGAGCTATTCGGTGTTCCGATGAGGATATACCACACTTCGGATGAGATCTGCATACTGGATGCCACCGAAGTGCTCGGGCGGACGATACCCTGCAGGGTGGATGCGGAGGAGATCGGGATCCTTCTGGAACCGAGATCGGGAAAGATGACCGAATTCGAAAGGATCGAGAGAGTCGACTGAGTCCCGGACATCCGTTGCCGTACACTTGCACACAATAAGCGTGAAGATAAAAAGATCGGGGAGCGTTCCCCGATCTCTTTGTGTTCGTCCGGATACCGGTCAGATATCGGTGGCGAAGCTGAATCCGCCGCCCTTCCCGAGCCTTTCGGCATCCTTGAGCAGCTCCTGCTGGAGCTCTCTGTCATAGTTGATCCCCAGGCGGGGCTTCTCCTCCATGATCATGGTGCACTCGCGGTCGGCAGTGACCGGCTCCCATCCGTGGCTCGGATCGGTGCAGGGGTCTCCCGTGTGCAGGAAATGCCCGAGGGAAGTGACCATGATCTCCTGGGCTTTCTCTGTGTACTCGTTGTTAATGACGGCTGGTGCGGTCTCCGCGTTGTCGAATATCAGCGGGATGTCGGAACTGTGCCACGGTGTGCGCCCGCCGTCTATCGATGAATCCAGCGCGTACATGTAGACCCACACTTTTCCGCCGTCCATCGCTCTCTGCCTAGCGTAGCGGGACGTGGGTTCGCGGAACGTGCAGTCGCAGAACAGAAGGTCCACGGGATTCCTGGTCGGATATGCCTCCTTGAAGAGGGCGATGAGCCTGTCGGCATCCTCCTCGCCGAG
Source organism: Oscillospiraceae bacterium (assembly GCA_017828855.1). Lineage (GTDB taxonomy): Bacteria > Bacillota > Clostridia > Oscillospirales > Ruminococcaceae > RUG11783. The sequence continues at coordinate 3,712 of JAFZZV010000226.1, forward strand.
CTTGTCGACTATTATCTGCCTTCCTTCCTCTTCCGTGATCGTATCTCTCCTGATCCCCTTGTTGGCGAAGGAGTTTCCCTCACCGAAGGTCGTCCCGATGACGAGCGGGATGTCTATGGTCTCTTTCCGGAAACCGACGTGGAACGGGTTGCCGGTGAACTCGCCGTTCCTGTACGGCATGCATCCGGTGCATTTTCCCTGTCTCCTGAGTTCCGGAGTGACCTGGAGATAAGCGTGTGCAAGCGCGGTGAAAGGCACCTTCTCGAGCTCTTTTATGGTGCTGCAGTTGAGATATCTCATCATGGCCTCTACGCACTCTCTGGGCTCTTCCAGCACTTCCGCGTCGTGAAGGGAGAGTATGCCGCTCATGATGACGGCTTTATGATACAGGCCGTCCGCTGCAGGCATGGAGAGAAGCGTGGAGACTTTTCCGCCGCCTCCGGACTGCCCCATGATGGTGACGTTCCCGGGATCTCCTCCGAAGCGGGAGATGTTGTCACGGACCCACTTCAGGGACTCTATGATATCAAGCTGCCCGTTGTTTCCGGAGTTGTAGTATTCCTCGCCGAACGAGGATACGTCGAGGTATCCGAATATATTGAGCCTGTGGTTTATCGACACGAAGACGCAGTCGTTGTGTCTTGCGAAATTGAAACCGTTGTAGAACGGAGCCTCAATGGATGAACCGTCGCTGAATCCGCCTCCGTGTATCCATACCAGAACGGGCTTCCTCACATCACTGTTGATGGATTCGGTCCAAACGTTAAGGTTCTGGCAGTTCTCTCCCTGCACCCAGTACTGGTGAGGAATAAGGAGATGGTCTCCTCCCGGAGGATTGAAGTGAAGCAGCGGGCTGACGCATCCGTAGATCGAGCAGTCATGGACATTGTCCCACTTTTCCGGTGCGTGAGGGGCGTGGAATCTCTCGGCTTCCGCATATGGGATCCCCTTAAACACGTACATATTGTCGTATCTGCCGCCGCGGACCTTCCCGAAGGTGGTCTCGACGATATTCTCGGCCCTGTCAAAGACGAACGATTTGAACATCAAGGATACCTCCACAAGTGTAGTTGTCGCTTTAATTGTATCATAGCGCCGGTGAGACGGCACGCCGGAAGGCACATGTTTCGCGCAAAACAAAACAGCCTGTACTGATGCACAGGCTGTTCTGCCGAAAAAGGTTTTGTTCAACCCCGAAAAAGGGGATGACGGCTGCAGATAAACTGCAGCCAGGTGCAGTGGCTGATACGCAGTTTTGTGTAAGCAACTGATTCTTTCCGAACATCTCCGCGAATTACCTCACGGATATGGACATCCATCACAGTTACATACGCTGTGTCCCGCTGCTGCAATTCAGATCGGAGACAGAGGGCGTCTCCTCACTGCAAGCTGCCAGAAAAGGCGTCAGTGCCATAATCCTGGCATTCCGCACCGTTGATAAACAGCGGCACGGCAAGACCTTTCGCTTCCGGAACAGTATCCGATCTGCCGATAACGGCGCGTCTGCTGGCGGCCGCTTATCGCCGTCGGAAGGACGCTTGGGGACCCGGACGGTATTCCTGCAGTGCGTGAGGAACCGAACAGGGCCTTCTCGACCGGTCATGATCCGGCCGTCCTGAGCCAGGACATTTATTTCTACGCATTTTCATTACGTGAAATGCGTGGCTCACTTAAGTCATGCGGCCTGCGGAAACGTTGTACAGTTACCACAGGATACATACAAAAATAATAACTATCATTCTTTTTCATTTCAATAGATATTTGTCAGAAAGTGAGAAAAAAACAGCCTTTTGGGAGGGCGGAAATTGGAGGAAACAATACATTATTTCGCGTCGGCAGTAGTAGCGTGTCTTCCGTTTTGGTATTATGAGAACATGAGCATAACACCGATCAACACCATCATAAAGACAGGAGAGAAAAGCAATGCCGGATAAAGACAGAGCCCAGAGACGCTGGAGCCACTTCACGCAGGATGACGTCCAGAGGATGGCCAAAGCGACACCTCCGGAGGAGTACAGGCACGGTGAGTGGGGAGAAGGACCCTACATGCCCAAGTTCAGCGGAGACCTGGTAGGCCGCCGCTTCGAGATGGAATTCACCGACGGGCTGAAAGCCGTGTATGAGTTCACCGATGTGAACGAACTGAAATGGAGCTTCGGTGACGCGGAGCATACGGACATCTGCGATGTCCACACCATTACGCCGAACCTCTATTTCGTGAACCATTACGTCGTGGATTCAAAGCCGCCGGAAGCACACCAGGTCGTCATAGATCTGGACAACGGTCTCGTGACGCTGAACGTCGCGACGATGAACCACCCGATCGAGCCGAGAGACGTGATGAGAGTGTTCCATTTCGGAATGATCACGAACTGCGGATATGAAGATCCCGGTTACCGCCATGACTTCACCACGGATATGGTCGGGCGCGCGATCTACTGGACCTATCACGAGAGAGGACCGAAGATCAAGCACATGTACATCACTCCGTTCTTCTACACGGTGAGCGGCGTCAGGAGTCCGGACTGGGCGGCATCAAACCCTGCCGACTACGTCAAGATCCGCGACGGAGTTTATGTGTTCTCATTCCTTGAGTGGAGGCAGTCCGGAGCACAGGGCTTCTTCCTCATGGATTTCTATCAGATGCACGACGTGGGATGCTTCTTCGGGATGGAGCCGGAGGGCATAGTCTGCTACACGATAGGAGCTAAGGGAGAATGGGCTGATTACCTCTACACCCTGCCGGGCGACGCTCCGAGAGCGACCGGTTTCGGCTGGGAAAAGAAGGACTGAACATATCATTTCAAAAGCAAAAATGACGGCGCGGTATCAAAGACCGCGCCGTATCGTTTGTATGTGGTATTTCAGTCGTTGCTGGGGTCGGTTATCTCGTCGAAAGCAGCGGAGACCTCGTCGAATTCTTCGTCGGTCTCGATATCGGCGATGTCGTAATGATCCTCATCCGACTGCAGATATCTGTAGAAGTAGATCTCCTGCGCCTTCTCGTCGAGAAGCGCCACGTATTCCGTTCCCTTCACCTCGAAAACACCCAGGACCGTGCATTCCAGTGTCCCGCCGTCCTCGAATTCCAGTGTGATGATGTCGTTCTCGTGTTCGTCTGCCATCTCAGTTCTCCTTATCAAATCTCGGCCCCGAAAGGGATCCCTTTTTCACAGTATTCCATTACGAGGTCCAGGACCTCAGCCACGGCGCCTTCCATGCAGGGCTTCATCGTGGTCATGTCGGTGATCTTTTTTATGTCATCGATCGCGTCCGCAACGGCGACGGTGTGTCCCGAGGCATTGAACATGTCGATGTCGTTGTAGAAATCTCCGATCGATATGACGTTGCCCGCGTCGATGCCCATGATCTCGGCCAGCTTCTTCACCGCGAAGCCCTTGCTGACTCCCTTCGGCAGGATCTCGTAGTAGATCGTCGCCGAATGGGCAAAATCGAAGTCCTCATACATCGGATCCGTGCCCTTGCGGGCGTCGGTGTATTCGATCAGCCGCAGCACAGTCTCCTCGGGAGCCGCGAGCAGGACCTTGTTGAAGACCATGCCCTGTATCTCACCGAAGGACACCTCGCGGTAGGTGATGAACTCGTCCGCGCAGTGGCTCTTTACCAGGTCGTTGACTCTGGGCGAGAAGATGCCGTCGCAGTTGTGGAACTCCACGCCCACTTCGGGGAAGTCCTCCATGATCTGCTTTACCAGCGGGAAGATGTTCTCTGTAACTGTCATCTGGAACACGGGCATGTTCTTGTTGAAGTCGTATATGACCGCGCCGGCGCAGGTGATGCCGGGGGCGGAAAAGCGCATGACGTCGGTGAAGTGCTTCACCGCATCCACGCTCCTGCCGGTGCAGCAGGTCACGTGGCCGCCCAGACGTCCGAATTCATTGATCTTCTCGATGTTGACCTCGGGGATCCCGTAGGGGACCCTGAGAAGTGTGTTGTCCATATCGGACAGGACCAGGTAATCTGACAGGTTCATAATAACTGTGCCTTTCTGCTCAGGATGAGGAAGATGGGAAATAGCGGGCGAGAGAAGCGGCAAACGCGGAGAGAGGCATTGTCTGCAGAGTCACCTTTCCCGGACCGGTCACCACGGTGTTGAACAGACCCTCGCCTCCGAAGAGTACGTTTTTGACTCCCTTGACTGTCTGTATGTCGACGGAGCAGGTGGAATCCATCATGGCGAGGTTTCCTGTGTCCACGACGATCTGCTGGCCGGGCCCGAGCTCGTACTCGACCGTGGATCCGTCAAGCTCCAGGAAGACTATTCCGCTTCCGGATATCTTCTGCATGATGAAGCCTTCTCCTCCGAACAGACCGGCGCCGAACCTCTTCTGGAAAAAGACCGAGAGATCGACTCCCTCTGTGGAGGCAAGGAACGCCGACTTCTGGCAGATGAGGGGCTTGTCGGGAGTTATCTCCACGGCGCGGATCGTCCCGGGGAAACTGTTCGCGAACGCGATCAGTCCCTCTCCGCCTCTGGCAGTATAGATGTTCTGAAAAAGGTGCTCGCCGGAGAACATGCGTCCGAAGACCTTGCTGATGCTGCCTCCGACGGTCTCCATCTGCATGTTGGGGGACATCCAGACCATGGATCCGCTCTCTGTGATCATGGATTCGTCCTGTTCCAGGTGGCATATGACGACGGGCATGGGCTCGCCGGTAATATTGTATCTCATGACTGACCTCCGTTAGGTAGAAGAATCGTCCCTGGCGGGACATCTCGGATTATACCACACCGTGCGTCCCATTCCATTAATTAGGCGTTAAGAAAAGGACGCATCGGCGATGCGTCCCGGAAGGATATCGTTTCACGGCAGCCGGTGCTCAGGCCCAAACGGAACTGTCTTTCCCGGAACCGGCTTCGAAGTGGTATTTCGCGATGCCGAGATCCACTTTGGACAGGATACCGCGCCTGACGGTAGCCTTGACTTTTCCGTCCTCAAGCAGTTCGAACCTGAATTCCTGCTGGTTCAGCGCTGTCGGCGCGAGAAGCGCGGCTTCAACGCCGCTGCGGAACCACTGCGGGACAGCCCCGCGCACCTTTACGACGTCGTCAAACACCTTTGTGGAACGCTCGCTGCCCTGTGTCTCGCCGTACCCGACCGCGATGCTTATGCAGTATGCCTCTCCTTCTTTAAGCGAGAAGGCGCCGACCTTGTTCGCGGAAGACAGGCCTGCCCAGCATGTGTTCAGGCCCAGCTGCTGCGCAAACAGGACTATCTTCTCTCCGTAGTATCCGCAGAGCTCGTCCAGATTGCTGCTCTTCTTTCCGGCCATGACGATGTAGTTTGATACCCCGCTGAACATCCTGCCGAAGGCCTTGGGTTCCCCAGTCACCAGCTGGATATGCAGCCCGGATTCCGCGTTGCATTTGGAGATGCATTCCTCAAGCAGGAAACGGGCGATATTAGAGATCGGCCGGTCCTGATATTTCCTCACGGAATGTCTCTGGATCATGGCTTCTGCCAGTGTCATCGCTGTTTCCTCCTTCTGCATTGCTGTTGAGTGTGATGATTATTATAGCAACACGGAGAAAAATAGTAAATAGTGCCTAAAAAAATATAATCATGAGAATGAATATATGTGTTGTTGCATAAAAACAGCCGGACGGGACTGCCCGGACGAAAAACCGGCCGGGAAGGGTCACATTCCTTCCCGGCCGGTGTGCTTGAGTCGTCGGTCGATCCCCGGTTCAGGGGATCAGAAGATCATTCCTCGGTCTCCTCGGGAGCGTCCTCGCCTTCGGCGGGCTCCTCTTCGGGGGCGTTGGTCCCGGCACCGTCGATGATATCGACTACGCCGTCCTTGAGGTTATCGGCCATCTCAACGACCTTTTCCTTGATCTCTCCGGACTTTACGGACTCTACCGCGCTGTTGACGGTCTCTTTGGTGCTGTTGATGATCTTGTCCGCCTTCTCCAGAACATTCTTCTGGAGCTCTCCGGACTTGACGTTATCGACAAAGGTATTGACCTTTTCTGCCGCGACGTCAGTGATGTCTTTTCCTTCTTCTTTAGCTTCCTTCTCAAGGTTCGAAACTACGGCAGCGAGGCCGACAGCCACTGCGAGTCTCCCGAGCAGTCCGCCAATGACATTCTTTCTTCTTCTTGCCATTTTAAATCTCCTACTTTCTATGTATTAGTGACTGATCACCTTTGTGTCAAAAGTATATCACAGGCATCAGCGGTGAAAAACAAAAAAAGTGGCGAAATAACCTCTTTCAAGTATAATAAAAAGCGGAATAGAGAACATTTTCGGAGCTTCAGATGATCATAATCGACCTTGAGTGGAATCAGCCGGATGTGCCCGCCGCAGAGGATGACCCGGACGCTTTTGAAGGGGATATCATCGAGATCGGGGCAGTCAGGACAGACGCTGACTTCAGAGTGACGGACAGGTACCGCGAACTGGTCAGGCCTGTCACGCTGCCGCGGCTCACTCCCGGCGTCAAGAAGCTCACCCGTATCTCGCAGGAGGAGCTCATGATGAAGAGACCCTTCTCAGAAGTGTTTCCTGAATTCCTCAAGTGGTGCGGCGATGACCTGCTGTTCGGCGAGTGGGGCACTTCCGACGAGAAGGCGGTCCGTCAGAACGCGGCGCTCTACGGAACAGAACTGCCGGAAGGAATGGTATTCATAGACCTGCAGGAGAAGTTCGACAGGGATTATCTCTACGAGGAGCAGAGGTGCTCTCTCAGCAGGGCTGTCGAGATAATGGGCGTGAGGATAAAAGGCGCGCATGACGCGCTGTATGACTGCATCAATACCGCCCTGATATACGAAAAGTGGAATCCCGAAACTCTTGATCTGATCAACCGGCCGGAAGAGCCGGAGGAGGAAGCATGACGGAAAAACCGGTCGTCGGCAGGGAGAATACGGATACTCTGCTGGACACAAGATTCATTAAGGTTTACGACCTCAGGTATGCACCGGGGCGCCACTATTACGACGCATCCAGGCGGGAGAAGGAGGAACTGGTGGCGCTGAAATCCGACACGGAGTTCAGAACTATGGCTCCGGATGCGGCGACCTGCATTCTTATTCTCCGATCGGAGAGAGAGGGAGACAGGCTGTTCCTTCAGTACGAGTACAGATACCCGGCAGGCCGGCTGTTGCTCAGCCCTCCGGCAGGTCTCATAGACAGGGAGGACGCGGGGAAAGAGGATGCGGTCATACTGACCGCAAAGAGAGAGATACAGGAAGAGACCGGCATAAAGGTCAGGGATACCGACCGCGTGTTTGAGATAAATCCGCTGGTCTTCAGCTCACCGGGCTTAACGGACGAGTGCAATGCGCTGGTCTGCGCGGTGGTGTCGTCCGACGGGGAAGGTGAACTCAGTCAGGAAGGAGCTGAGGGCTCAGAGTACTTTGACGGTTACGTGCTCCTTTCCGAGGAGGATGCCAGGCGAATACTCAGAGAAGGAAGGGATGACCGCGGCAACTTCTATTCGGTGTACACCTGGGCGGCTCTTATTTATTTCGTATCGGGGATGTGGAGGGAATGATGAGCATCAACAAAGGTGCCGAGCTCATGTCCGGCCTTTCGGATGTCCCGCTGTTCGCGGTCTGCCTGGTCATGATCTTCTCGACTGCCGCATACAGAAAAAAGGGGGCTCTGGGAAGGGGCTGGTTCCTCATGACAGTGACGCTGGCGATCACTCTGCTGGCCGGTATCCTTCTTCATATCATCCATCTGCCGGAGAGCCTGCTCCGGATACTGTGGCCGCTGGAATACGCGCTGATAGGGACAGTCACCGCTGTCTTCTGGATCCAGGTGCTCAGGATATTCAAGCCGGAAACAGCGGAGAAGGGAAGGGTGCTGATCACGGCCCTTGCGGCAGCGGTCAGTGTAGTTAACGGAGTCGTAAGGTTTCTGTTCGGGTGCGACCTCAATCCCGGATTCTGTTTCCTCTCCGTGCCGGCTGTGCTTCATATCGGTTACTCTGCGATATCCTGCCGGGGAAGGAAAGATATCAGAACACGGTTCATATGGATCACGGTATTCCTGATTCTGGCGGTGGCAACCGAGTCGTTTATTCAGACACCGGTAGTGCTGTTCGGGCTTCCCTGCGGAGGAGCTGTTTTCAGTCATCTGTTCATCATTCTTGCCATGCTGATGCTTGCAGGCATCATGCGCGTCAGCACAGAGGGATCCGGACAGGATGAGTAAGTTTAGGAGGATAGCCGCTGGTGCCGCCGTAGCGCTGTGCGCTGCAGGGGTGCTGATCTGGCTCATCGCCGGTCCCTGGATCGAAAGGTACAGGGAGAAGAACGGCCTGTCGGAGAAAGCGACGGGAATGACCGTCACATTTCTGGATGTCGGTGAAGGGGATTGCATCATCGTCACCGCGGATGGAGAGACGATGATGGTTGACGGCGGGTCACCGGAGTATTCTGATACCGTCTACTCCTTTCTGAAGAAATACTCACTGGATCGTCTCAGATACGTTTTCTGCACGCACCCCCATTCAGACCATGTCGGAGGTCTCTCCGGCGCGCTGAATTACGCTGCTGCAGACGAGGCCTTCTGCTGTGTCAGGGAGTACGATTCCAGAAGTTTTGAGGCATTCGAAAGATATGCCGGAGAGCAGGGGCTGGAGATAACGGTGCCGGAGTGCGGAACACAGCTGAGGCTCGGAGAGGCGGTCATCACAGTGATAAGCCCGTCAAGGGAATACGAGGATCTCAACGACTGCTCGCTGGTGCTCAGGATCGATTACGGCAGTGTCAGGGTACTTCTAACCGGTGACGCCGGTTATGATGCCGAGAACGATATGATGAAGTCGGACTATTCACTGAGAGCGGACCTTCTCAAGGTCGGGCATCACGGAAGCGGTTCCTCAAGCTACTATTACTTCCTGAAGGAAGTAAGCCCCAGTTATGCGGTCATCTCGGTGGGA
>JAFZZV010000227.1 GCA_017828855.1 Oscillospiraceae bacterium
CCGGAAGATGATCTTGTGATACTCGAACCGCTTGAATATGACCTCGTTCCCGGAGAGGTCTACGATCTGAGGATCACGGGAATGGACGGGCTTGATCTCACAGCCGAGCCGATTGACTGAGATATCGCAATTAAATAAAATGTTATAAAGAAAATCATCACTGAGGTTATTATGAAAGTATTCAATACTCTTACAAGGAAGACAGAAGAACTGATCCCGCAGGACGGTAACCGTATCGGTATCTATGCATGCGGTCCCACTGTTTACAATTTTATCCATGTCGGAAACGGGCGCGCTGCATGCGTTTTTGACACTCTACGCAGATACCTCATCTGGAGAGGATATGATGTGACCTTCGTGCAGAACTTCACCGATATAGATGACAAGGTCATCAATAAGGCGAACGAGGAAGGCGTCACATATACCGAGATCGCAGAGAGATATATAAAAGAGTATTTTACTGATGCAGACGGTCTCAATATCATGAGGGCGGACCATCATCCGCGCGCCACAGAGAACATAGATATGATCCTCGAGATCATAGATGCTCTTGTAAAGAACGGACATGCGTATGTCGCCGATAACGGGGATGTGTATTTTGATGTTCACAGTTTTCCCGAGTACGGCAAGCTCTCTCATCAGCCGCTGGAAGAACTGGAAGCCGGGGCAAGGATCGCTCCGGGCGAGCTCAAGAGGGATCCGATGGACTTTGCTGTGTGGAAAGCAGCTAAACCGGGCGAGCCCAGCTGGGACAGTCCTTACGGAAAAGGCAGGCCCGGATGGCACATCGAATGTTCAGCTATGGTACGCAGGTATCTCGGCATGACCGCCGATATCCACTGCGGAGGGCAGGATCTTATCTTCCCCCACCATGAGAATGAGATCGCTCAGAGCGAATGCTGCAACGGAGTTCAGTTCGCCAGATACTGGATGCATAACGGTTATGTCAACGTTGACAACCGGAAGATGTCCAAATCCCTGAATAACTTCTTCACCGTAAGGGAGATATCGGAAGAATACGGATATGAGCCGATAAGATACTTCGCAATCAGCGCGCAGTACAGAGCTCCGATAAACTTCTCCCGTGAAGTCATGGATCAGTGCAAGGCTGCTCTTGAGAGGCTGCACACATGCAGGGATAATCTTGATTTCTCAATTAAGAATGCTTCCGGAGACGGAGAAGAGCTCAAGGCTCTCGCGGATCAGAGAAAAGAGCAGTTCATCGAGGCGATGGATGATGACCTGAACACCGCGAACGGGCTCACAGCACTGTTCATGCTGGTGTCCGATATCAACAGCGCAAAGGACCAGAGCAGGGAGACGCTTGAATACGCTGCGAATATCTTTGACGAGTTGGCAGGTGTACTCGGGCTCAGGCTCAAGAGCGAAGAGGAACGGATCCCGGAAGAGATCTTAAGGATGGCTGAGGAGAGGACCGAAGCCAGGAAGGCGAAAAACTTCCAGCTGGCGGACGAACTCAGGAACAGGATCACGGAAGCCGGATTTGTGCTTGAGGACACGCCGCAGGGCCCAAAGATTTCCAGGAAATAGAGAACATTAGAAAAGATCCATGCTCGCATTTGACGGATGTAAGCATGGATCTTTTTATGTTCAGCAGTATTTCAGCGAACTGCTCCTATTTTGGAGAGTATCGGTCTGAGCCAGTCAGAATAGTATCGCTCGATCAGCCCTTCGTCGCTTGCCCGGGCAAGGCTGCTGTCTATCGGGATCTGTGCATACGTATCGATTCCGAGCTTAGCGGCAGTCTCCTCCACGCGGCTTTCCCCGAATACAGGAATCTTCTTCCCGCAGTCAGGGCATTCCAGGTAGCTCATGTTTTCCACCAATCCTATGATCGGGACGTTCATCATCTCAGCCATTCTGGCGGCTTTCTCCACTATCATTCCTACAAGTTCCTGCGGAGTGGTGACTATTACGATACCGTCTATGGGAAGCGACTGGAATACTGTCAGCGGTGTATCCCCGGTTCCGGGAGGCATGTCGATGAACATGTAGTCCACATCGCCCCAAACAACGTCAGTCCAGAACTGTTTGACGGAATTGGTTATTATCGGGCTCCTCCACACGACCGGTGTGGTATCATCATCCAAAAGCAGATTGAGGGACATGACCTTTATGCCGAGCGCGCTGCTCACCGGGTAGAACCCGTCCTCATCACCGGTGACTTTTTCCTTGAGTCCGAAGGCTTTGGGGATGGAAGGCCCTGTGATATCTGCATCGAGTATCGCTGTCGAGAATCCGCTCCTCGCGGCTGCGGAAGCCAGAAGCGAAGTGACGAGTGACTTTCCGACACCACCTTTTCCGCTTACAACGGCAATGACTTTCCTGATGTTGGATCTTTCATTTTGAGGGACCAGGAAACTCTGCGGAGAAGTCCTGTCACCGCAGTTTTCCGCGCAGTTGGCGCAGTCATGATTGCATTCAGCCATAACTTATCTCCAATCCTTTTTTTTGAGTATTATACTTCCGGATCAACCGGTGTGTCTCTGACACTGTCGTGTCAGTTTGTGATATACTTTTTAGAGTTACTTATTGTGTTCAAATAACACGGAGGGTGAAAATGGCTATTTTCAGAAGAAACAGTGCTGAAAACGATCAGGTCAGCCCGGAAACGGCCGTGAATGATGCTGAGTTCAATGAAGCCAGCAGCGGCACCGGCAGATTTGATTTCGACGGATCTGAGGATACCGTTCAGGAAAGACCGGTAGAACACTCTTCAAAACACGACTACTTCGAGTCCTATGTATCAGCACAGGATCTCGCTTCCGGACCTCAGCAGGAGGAGGAAGATGAGCCGGAAGAGAGGAGAGACAAGAGATTCGAGCTTCTGGAGACCGGTGACATAGTATGGAGCTGGATACTCATGTGCATACCTGTGATCGGATGGCTGGTAGCCTTGCTCTGGGCTCTCGGAGTCTGCCGCAAGAGGCAGCGCAGATATCTTGCCAGGGCTTTTCTGACGCTCATGCTGATAGCAGTCGTATTGTGCCTGATAGCGTATGCATTCTACACTCTTGTATTCAGGCTGCGGCTGGAAGATCTCCCGACAGTGATGTCCTCCATTTATAATTGGATCTGGAATGCGGTGGCATCGCTTTTTGGGAAAAAATAGACTGATTATATTCAACCAATACATTCAACAAAACTGGAACCGATCTTGTGATCAGATTCCAGTTTTTTGTTGTTATCGGATTTTTCTGACTCTCATCAGCCAGTTGTTCCCGGTCCCGATGTTGTACGCCTTGGCAAAAGAACCCTGATTGATGGCGACTGCAAGACAGTCCAGAGAATTGATATACGCTAAAGGCTCGCCTACGGAGACCTGGGAGAAGCTCCTGGTGTAGACCAGTTCGTGTTTATAGTACAGCCGTCCCTCGCAGCTTATCTCCACTTCGACACGGTCGCCGTAACTGAGATTCAGTTCTCTGACAACAGAGCGCCTGATATTAGTCCAGACGTTACCGAATCTGACGTCTAGGACGTCTATAGTGCCGACAGCGGTATCGCCGCCATCGATCCAGCAGGGATATGTGGGGAGTTCCAACGCAGTTTGAGGATCCAAAGAAGGACCGACTTCCTCGAACGTGATTAGACCGGATGCGAGTCTTGCCCCGGTATATGCATATACGTCCCGCCCGTGAAAGGTATAGTCCTCCGCAGTGCCGGGGAGCCTGTTGACTCTCTCGTCGATCTCCCTGAGCTCGGTGATCCCGACGAACTGCTTGATATGCGTCAGCGTTCCGTTGTCCGGAGTAACTATATAGACTCCGTTCATAGTCTTCGCCACTACGCTTCTCCTGTCGGAACCCACACCGGGATCCACCACGGAGACAAACACAGTGCCTTCCATCCAGTATCTGATGGTCTGTGTGAGCCTGTAGCTTGCTTCCCAGATATCGTACTGGGGGATCTCGTGAGTGAGATCCTGTATATTGAGATCAGGGCAGACCGAGAAAGCTACTCCGTGCATCGCACTGACGGCGCCGTCAGCAAGTCCGAAATCGCTCTGAAAGATCAAAGGTTTCATGATGTGTGTGCCTGCCTTAAAGATCTATCTTGATAGAGAGCTCTTTGAGCTGTTTTTCCGTAACTTCTGAGGGAGCGCCCATCATGAGATCCTGTGCATTCTTGTTCATAGGGAAGGGGATGATCTCCCTGATGGATTCTTCTCCCGCGAGGAGCATGACCATCCTGTCGATCCCCGGGGCGATGCCGGCATGGGGCGGAGCTCCGTAACAGAAAGCATTGTACATCGCGGGGAACTTGGATTTGACGTCATCCTCACCAAGCCTTACCATCTCGAACGCCTTGATCATTATCTCAGGATCGTGGTTCCTCACTGCACCGGAAGAAAGCTCCACACCGTTGACTACAAGGTCGTACTGATCGGCTGTTATCTCAAGGGGATCTATCTCTCCTCTTTCAGCTTTCAGAAGAACGTCAAGTCCACCGGAAGGCATGCTGAAGGGGTTGTGGCAGAACTCGAGCTCACCGCTCTCCTCACCGATCTCATACATCGGGAAGTCCACTATCCAGCAGAACTCATAGCGCTCTTTGTTCATGTGTCCTTCGCAGTTTGCACCGAAGAACTTTATCATCACGCCTATCGACTTGACAGCAAGTTCTCCTGCGGCGACCACCACGAGAGTATTTGGGCTGAGATCCAGCTTTTCTGAGAGACCGTCTCTGACAGGGACCGCGAACTTTGCTATTCCGCCGGCTAATTCACCGTTCTCATCTACCTTGAACCAGTAGCCTTTTGAACCTGACTGGACCTCGCAGTCTGCGAGGATCTTCTCGATCTGCTTTCTCGTAAGAGTGCAGTTGCTTATGTCTACGGCTTTGACCGTCTTGCCTCTTAACGGCTCGAATTCGCTTTCGGCAAAAAGGGACGAAACATCCTTTGCTGTAAGGTCGATCCTGAGGTCGGGCTTGTCCGAACCGTAATTCTCGAGTGCATCGAGGTATTTGATCCTCCTGAAAGGAGCAGGGGAGGATATGTTGTATGTACCGAATTTCTCAAATACGGGAGGAAGGACGTCTTCCAGAACAGCGAATACGTCTTCCTGTGTGGCAAAAGCCATCTCCATGTCCAGCTGATAGAACTCTCCGGGAGAGCGGTCTCCTCTGGCGTCCTCATCGCGGAAGCAGGGTGCGATCTGGAAATACCTGTCGAAGCCTGACGTCATGAGCAGCTGCTTGAACTGCTGGGGAGCCTGAGGAAGAGCATAGAACTTGCCCGGGTGTTTTCTGGCAGGGACGAGATAGTCCCTGGCTCCTTCGGGTGACGAAGCAGTCAGGATGGGAGTGGTTATCTCAAGGAAACCATGCTCCATCATCGCCTGTCTGAGAGCGGATACGACGTTGCATCTGAGGATGATGTTTTTCTTGACTTCAGGGTTTCTTAAGTCAAGGAATCTGTACCTGAGACGCTGGGTCTCATCAGCTTCACGGCTGTGGTTGATCTCAAAGGGGAGGCTGTTGTAGATACATTTGCCGAGGACCTCGATCCTGTCCGGGACCACCTCGATATCGCCTGTGTCTATCTTGGGATTCTTACTGGAGCGCTCGCGGACGATGCCTTCCACGGATATGGTCGACTCCTTGTTCAGACCGCTGATGGCATCCATCATTTCAGGTGTCTCTAATACGACCTGTGTCGTTCCGTAAAAGTCACGGAGGATAACGAAAGCAAGGCTGCTTCCGACCTCCCTGACATTCTCCATCCAACCGACGAGCTTGACTCGTTCTCCTGCATTGGAGAGGCGAAGCTCATTGCAGTTATGTGTGCGCATCTGTGTCATTTTTGAATGATCCTTTCGTTATTGAGTGTTGTAACTTTTATAGAGCGGCCGCCAGCCGCCCGGGATCAATGTCGATGACAACTTCGCTCCCGTCTGACATTTTTTTAAGTTTAGCCTTGCCGCTGTCCACCTCATCGTCACCGAGAACGAGGCTGTATCTTGCCTTGAGCTTATCGGCGTATTTGAGCTGGGCTTTAAGGCTTCTGAGATTGATATCGTAAACGGCGTAGACGCCTTTTTCCTGCAGGTCGAAGACCAGTCTGCGGGCTGCTTCCCGGCCTTTGTCTCCTATAAATCCGACAAACAGATCCGGGGCTGAAGGTGACGGGAATACAACTCCTTCACTCTCTGCGACATTGATCAGGCGCTCAATGCCCATCCCGAAACCGACTCCGGGAGTGGGATTTCCTCCGAGCATGCCGACAAGACCGTCATAACGTCCGCCTCCGCAGACGACGCCCTGAGCTCCGGCGCTCTCATGCACGAATTCAAATACCGTCTTCGTGTAGTAGTCGAGACCGCGGACGATCCTGGGATTCACGGAATATGATATGCCGCTCTCATCCAGATAACTCTTTACGCTCTCGAAATGATCCCTGCATTCGTCGCAGAGATAATCCAGAGCCATAGGGGCATTTGCTGCTATAGCCTGGCATTCGGGGCTCTTGCAGTCGATTATCCTCATGGGGTTCTTCTCAAGTCTGACCCTGCATGTGTCGCAGAGCTGTTCCTCATATGCTTTGAAGTAATTGTAAAGAGCCTCCCTGTATCTTGGCCTGCATTCCGGGCATCCGATGGAGTTGATCTCAAGGCGGACGTTCTTTATCCCGATCTCCCTGAGCGCCTGCGAGGCTATACGGATGACCTCTGCATCGCCGTCGGCGGATCCGGCACCGAAGAGCTCGATGCCGAGCTGGTGGAACTCCCTGAGCCTGCCGGCCTGCGGCTTTTCATATCTGAAGCAGGAAAGGATGTAATATGCGCGCACGGGAAGAGTGCCGGCAAGGACTCCGTTCTGGATGAAGGACCGAACGACACCTGCTGTGCCTTCAGGACGGAGGGTTATCGACCTTCCTCCCTTGTCCTCCATGGTGTACATCTCCTTGTCGACGACATCGGTGGAATCGCCGACTCCTCGCTGAAAGAGCTCGGTGTGTTCGAATGTCGGGGTTCTTGTCTCCTGATAGCCGAACCGCTCACAGACGCCTTTCAGAACGCCTTCGATATACTGCCATTTTGAACTGTCCTGCGGAAGTACGTCCGCTGTTCCCCTTGGGGACGTGATCTGAATCGCCATAAAATACCCTTTCGTGAAAAATGCCCCGCCTAAACGGAGCATCATATGATGAAATCCCGTCAGTTTTTCGGATTGACTATGTTTCTCCAATCCAGGCTGCCTCTTTCCAGTCCCTGAATAAGGACTTCGGCAGTAGCGATATTCGTCGCAACAGGGATATTGTGTACGTCACACAGCCTGAGGAGCTTGAACTCATTGGGCTCGCGTTCCTTAACGGATATCGGATCCCGGAAGAACAGGAGAAGATCTATCTCATCACACGCGATCCTTGCGCCGATCTGCTGATCGCCGCCCTGCTCGCCTGCCATGAAGCAGTTGACGTTGAGCCCGGTCGCCTCGTGGACGAGTTTTCCTGTAGTGCCTGTCGCACATACGTTATGCATGGAGAGAATGCCGCAATATGCTATGCAGAACTGGATCATGAGTTCTTTCTTTGAGTCGTGCGCTATAAGAGCAATGTTCATGTATTTCCTCCTATATCACTGTGAGAGGAACGCTCTCACCTTCGAGCCTTAAGGCTATTGATTTGAATATCTTCTGAGTCAGTGTTTTGTTTTTTGGAAGGCTGCCTTTTGCAGTACAGCGGACAATGTCGGCCAATTCAGGAACTACGCCTATCAGAGGTACGCCGATCATATCCATTGAGTAGTCGAGGTCAGGTACGATCTTGTCGGCGATGTATTCCTTCCTGACCCTGTTGAAAAGAACTTTTACTCCGGGAACGTTTTGGGAAAAGAGTCTGTCGCATACGAATTTGGCGTCTCTGGTCCCTGACGGGTCTGATGTGGAGATGACGATGCTGTTCATCGCAAACCCGGAGAGGCAGTCAATGGATTCCTCGGAACAATCCGTGTCGATGATGATATGGTCATAACTGTCAGACAAGGCGAGGACCAGAGTCGAGAATTGCTCGGGATCGATATGTCTTCTTGAGTTTGTCGCGAATATCACGGAGAGATTTCCGGAGAGTGCCGACACAGCCACCGCATCGTCGATTCCGCATCTGCCGTTGAGGAGATCGTCGAGGTCATATACTTTAGTGGCGGTAGCGCCGACATACAGATCAAGGCATCTCAATCCGTTTTCAAACTCGATCAGGAGAACCTTTCTGCCCATTAGCGCCAGCTGTTCTCCGACCAGAGCAGTTACGGTCGATTTGCCCACTCCGTCTTTTCCTGAAAGTATGCGGGTGATCGTACTCATATCGTAAAGACCTCAGCTAAAGGAATTATAAAAGGGAATTATCAAGAAGGATCTCATAGAGCATGTTGACCGGAAGGCCGACAACATTGAAGAAATCCCCGTTGATGCCCCTGCAGAATCTGGCAGCGCCGTTCTGAATGCCGTAGGCACCGGCTTTGTCGAAAGGATCTCCGCTGTCGATATATCCGGAGATCTCATCCTCTGACAGATCCTTGAAAAAGACTTCCGTATCGCAGAATGTACTGTTGATCATACGGCGTTCAAAGCATATACACAACCCTGTGAGGACGTGATGGCTCCTTCCTGAGAGCAGACGGAGCATCCTTGCCGCATCCTCACGGTCCGCGGGTTTTCCCAGTATCTCGCCGTCCACACATACGATGGTATCGGCTCCGACCACGCATGCATCGGGTTCGGATGAAGCTACCGACATGCATTTGAGCTCGGCGAGTTTCATGCAGAGTTCTGAAGGACTGCCGGCCGTGATCCCGGTCTCATCTACGTCTGAAGTGACCGTCTCAAAAGTGGGACAGATCAGTCCGAAAAGCTCTCTTCGCCTGGGACTGGCTGATGCAAGTACGTATCTCATGTGATGCGATCCGTTTATTTTTTTCCTGTAGAACCGAAGCCTCCGGAACCGCGGTCTGTTTCAGACAGTTCTTCACTGAGTTCGGTTTCTACAGGGACCGTCATGACTACCATAAGCTGAGCGATCCTGTCTCCCGGTTCTATCTCGAACGGATCATCAGAGTTGTTTATGAGGCTGACTATGATCTCTCCACGGTAGTCGTAATCTATGACTCCGACTGAGTTGGAAAGGGAAATGCCGTGCTTTGCACCCATTCCGCTTCTTGAGAACACAAGTGCAACGCAGCGGGGGTCGGGCATCTCGATCGCTATACCTGTGGGGAAGGAATGATACTTGCCCGGCAGGAGGACGAACTTTTCATCAAGGACGGCTCTGAGATCCACGCAGGCGGAAAACTCAGTAGCTCTTTCGGGAAGGACCGCTCTGGGATCCAGGATCTTTATCTTGAGTTTATCCATCAGTCGATGTCGTCTATCCAGGAAAGATTGGGAAGCGTGTCATCATCAAGTTTTCCGCTGTTGGCGTCCTCATATGAGTTGCCCGGCTGTCTGCGCTCCTCAGCGATCATCTGTCCGAATGTTTTAAACCCGTCTCCGACACCGACCTCTCCGTCCTGGTTCTCAACTGCTCCGTCTTCATAATCAAAGAATCTGTAGTCTTTCTTGGGAGCTGACGGAATGGGGTCAGGGACACTGGGAGCGGAAGGTTCATCTTCTTCCAGATCCTCTATGATATCGTCGTCATCTTCCTCATCGTCGTATTCGTCATCATCTTCGTACTCGTCGTCATCATCATCAGAGCCCTCAGTGATGTCCTCTTCGACGGTATCAGCTCCGTAGAAGGAGAACGATGCAGGGGCGGGTCTGGCTTCTGACGGATCCGTCTCCGGAGGCGCAACGGCTGCAGAGCGTTCTTCTGTGTCGGGAGCAGAGGGAGAGACTGCCGTTTCTGCTCTGGTAGAGGCATCAGCCAGTTCCTGAGCAAGGCGGTCTTTTTCTGCATTGAGTGAATCCAGTGCGCTCCTGAGCTCGAAGATAGTCCTGTCATCGTCGGCAAGGCGGGTATTTAGTCCGCTCACTCTGTCATTGAGATTTGCTATCTCGCTGTCCTTGTTCTTAAGGGCATTGTTGAGGATCCCGAAATCCGAAAGGATGGATGAGTTTTTCTCTATCTGTTCCTTCAGCTGGGAACGGGCTCCTGCCAGCTCGTTTTTAAGCGATTCAAGCTCAGTCCTGAGTGACTGTTCTGCGGCGGAACCTGCAGCACCTTCAGACGCCATTCTGGTGATCCTGGCGCGGAGGCTGTCGATCTCCGCTGCGAGCTCGCTGTTCTTTCTGACCTCCTCATCGTACTGCAGCTTGGAGTTGGAAGCGTCAGACATGTAATCCTTGATCTGATCGCGCATGTTGTTGGCGCTGTGCGTCGCCTTGTCGAACCTGTCAAGGTAGTCCAGTGCGCACAGAAGAGCTGCATTTGTCACGGAAGCAGAAGGGTTCTGGGCAAGGATCTGCTTGAGATCGCTGTTCAGCGTCTCATTGAGTTTCCTGACCTGAGCCTCATCCTCCTGCGTGTTAATGATAAGGTTAAACCCTGCGATATTAAGAGCGATCTTGTTAGCCATAAAATCACCTCATGAACAGAATATGATCTGCAGCTATTAGTAGAAGATAACTATATTATTATACAACAATAACAGGGATCATTCCAAAAAAAGCAACAAAGTGATCCCGATTTCCAATATAATGTATTATATCATTTGTAGCTGAAAACACGATATGTGATAACCGGAAAAGATCGGACTGAAATATCAGCAATGCAGATAAAACATATGTGAGGAAATGACAGAGCCATGGTCCTGTTGGAGTTGTTCTCGTCCGAATACAAGAATCCTGCCGGAAGCGTCAGAGAGGGACAGCCTGTCCGCTTTGAGATCACAGCTCCAGAGAGGGAATACCTATCCGTCATCTGCAGATCCGATGATGGGGCGGTATCCTTCGAAAAGCGGATGGAGAAACAGGGAGGAACTCATTTCTGCGAGATCGTCTTTGACAGCAGGGGGCTCTACTATTACTGCATTGCGGACAGCGGTTCATCCTTCCTTAACTGCTCGGAGAACGGAGAACTGTTTTTCTCAAGATCCCGGATCTGGTGCCAGCAGCTCGTCGTCGCAGAGGAATACGAGCCGGCTTCCGCTTTTTTCGGAGGAACGGCTTATCAGATATTTCCGGACAGGTTTGCGGTCTCCGGAGAAGTGGAGAGACTTCCCGGCCGCAGTTATCACGAGGATCTCCACGAGATACCTGACTGGCGGCCGGACAGTTCCGGAAAAATAAGGAACAACGATTTCTACGGCGGAAACCTCAGAGGCATAATTGACAGACTCGGGTATCTGTCGGATCTCGGTGTGACACTGATCTATCTCAATCCGATCTTTGAGTCCAATTCGAATCACAGATATGACACCGGGGATTACTTCAGGATAGACAGGCAGCTGGGTACGGAAGAGGATTTCAGGGAACTGTGTGACGAAGCAAAAAGAAATGGAATTAAGATCATCCTTGACGGAGTTTTCAGCCATACAGGGGATGACAGCGTCTATTTCAACAAATACGGGAGATACGACTCCATCGGAGCATATCAAAGCAAAGAGAGCAGATATTTTGACTGGTTCAATTTTCAGGAATGGCCGGACAGATATGATTCGTGGTGGGGGATAGATACCCTCCCGGAAGTGAACGAGATGGCAGAGTCATACACTGAGTTCATCACCGGGACCGGCGGAGTGATCGACCACTGGATGCAGGCTGGAGCGTCCGGTTTCAGACTTGACGTAGCTGATGAGCTGCCGGATGAGTTCATCGCTGAAGTCAGGAACGCAGTTAAGCGCAATGATCGCGACGGTCTTCTTATCGGAGAGGTCTGGGAGGATGCCAGCAACAAGATCAGCTACGGAAAGCGCAGGAAGTATTTCTGGGGCGATGAACTGGACGGCTGCATGAACTATCCGTTCAAGAACGCAGTACTCGAATATATACGTTCACGTGACGCGGAATTGCTCAAAAGGTCTGTTGATGAGATATGTCTTCATTATCCGCCCGAGATGCTGTCTGCATGTCTCAACATGCTTTCCAGCCACGATACCGAAAGGGCGATAAACGCGCTGGCAGCGCCGCAGGACAGGCAAAGGAGCAGGGACGAGCAGGCTGCCAGAGTGCTGTCGAAAGACGAGTATCTGAGAGGGGTGGAGATGCTCAAACTGGCATATGCCCTCATGTTCTTCCTCCCCGGGATACCGATGGTCTATTACGGTGACGAGATCGGGATGCAGGGTTACGGTGATCCGTTCTGCAGGGGATTCTTCTGCGAAGATACCGCAGACGAAAATCTCAGGACTGCGATGCGGGAGATCTGCAAAAAAAGAAAGGAAAATGCCGATATCCTCGATACTGGGACGACCGACATCTTCCTTGCGGAAAACGGAGTTCTGGGATTCTACAGAATAAAGAACGAAAAGAAACTTGCTTTCATCATAAACATGGGCGGCAGCCCTGCGGAAGTACTGGGAGAGACGATCGATCCGTGGAAATTCAGCGTGATACGTCTGTCATGACCTGGCCCTGTTTTCCGCGCCATGCAAATTCGCATCCGCAGAAATCCTGTCTGTAAAGGCCGTATTCCTTTGCGAGCCTTGTGGAGTGCAGGTATCCGTCTTTCTTCTTGAAGTCGGAATGGACCCATTCTATCCCGTATTTCTCAGCGGTCTCCTGACCGACTGTGTTTATCACCGCGGAATTCTTGTGCGGGCTGACTGAGAGAGTAGTACAGAAACAGTCGAATCCGTTTTCCTTTGCGAACCGGGCAGTTTTTTCAAGCCTGAGCCTGAAGCATTCGGTGCATCTGGCGCCGTTTTCAGGCTCTTTTTCAAGTCCTTTGACATAGTCAAGGAACTCGGTGTGGTCATAATCAAGATCGAAATATGATACACCAGTGCAGAAATCTGCTTCCCTCAGCAGCCTGATCTGTTCCGATTTTCTGTGTTCATACTCATACCGGGGCCAGATGTTGGGGTTGTAGTAGAATATCCCGAGTTCGTAATCCGGTGCCAGCACGCTTATCACGTGCGATGAGCACACTGAGCAGCAGCTGTGCAGCAGCAGTTTGGCTTTTTGGTTGTCATTGTATATATTCATGTGCTTACTTTAGCCAGTCTTATGTTGAAAAGCAAGAAAAATGTTAAGTTTGTATTAATGTGTTAACTATCCTTTCCGTCTATGGTAAAATAACCAAGTATAGTCGGATTATGTCCGTCTGTACATTGAATTACAGTGAATGAAAGAGATTGTTTGAGATGCCTGATAATTTCGATATCGAAGACATGATAAACCGTGACGGCGGAACCGATCCCGTGACCGGAGATATTCTCGGTTCGGGGATCGGATCGGATCCTGTTCCTTTTTCCGTAGGAGCAAGTGTTCCGGTCTCTGCCTCCGAAGCGGTATCATCTGTTGAAGACGTACTGACTGAAGCCGGGAACATACTGGATCACATATCCGAACAGGCGGATGGATCCTCCGATATGACAGATCTTTCCGGTTCTGATGATGACGACCCGGAATCTGCAGGGTCAGGAGATCAGGTCAAAAAAGAGAAGAAGTCCAGGAAAAAGAAGAAGCGCGCCAAGGCAGCGGCTGCTCTCGAAGAAGAACGCAGAAAAGCAGAATTCGGCGATATTCTGGAAGAGCAGACTTCGGCATTCGACACATATCTCCTTGATATAACCGAGCCGGTGCCTTCATCGGAGCTTAAGAAGAAAAAAGCGACCGCAGAGCCCGAACTTCCCGTGTTTGACATTACTGACGATTCCAAGCCGGCTTCCGCAGAAGATGCATCGGCAGCTGCGGTATCCACCATCCTTTCAGGCAACGAGGGTGTTGACGGTAAGAAGGCAGGCGCTTCGGAGACGGAGACAGGGAAAGAAGCTGCCGTGAGCGGTACTGACTCACCTGCAGCAGAACCGGCTGCCGAGACTGAGAAGAAGACAGTCTTCGAAAGAGAGGGCGGCAAGACAAGAAGGACAGACAGGAAGCGCACCGCAAGAACAAAGAATGCGGAGGGGAATACGAAATCAGGTTCCTCCGATGACGACGTCAAGTTCGATGCCGTCGTTGGAGCTGACGGAGCAATTAAGGGAGTACTGGACGGAAAAGATGATTCCTCCAGAAAGGAGATACCGGCTGTTATAGCTGCAGCTTCCGAAAGGGAAAAGAAAGTCAAGGGCGGAAACAGCAGCGCGAACGCGCAGAAATCCAAGAAAGGCAACACGACTTCCGCAGGAAAAAAGAACAGCAAG
Source organism: Oscillospiraceae bacterium (assembly GCA_017828855.1). GTDB lineage: Bacteria > Bacillota > Clostridia > Oscillospirales > Ruminococcaceae > RUG11783. The sequence continues at coordinate 14,265 of JAFZZV010000227.1, forward strand.
GCTGTAGTGACCGGAACCTCTGCCAAGATAACCGGATCCAAGAACAAGAGGGTCAGGCGCAGAGCATCTTTCTTCCAGGTTCTGGTCAGACTGATGATATTCTTCATCTGCGTCGGTATCCTCGGGGCATGCGCACTGGCAGTCGGAGTCACTATGTACATAGCAGATGTCACTGTGGACGACGAGAAGATGCTCAACCTTGACAACATAAAGCTGAGCCTCGCAACTTCCATTATGGTCCAGGATCCGGACACGGGTGAGTGGTATGAGCATGAACGCATCTACGGCGGTGAGAACAGGGAATGGGTAGAGTATTCCGACTTCCCTGACTGCCTGATCGACTCCATAATCGCGTCTGAGGATATCAGGTTCCGCACCCATCACGGCGTAGACTGGAAGAGGACTGCATTTGCGTTCCTCAACACGTTCCTCAGACTGTTCAACATCGAACTTGCAAGCAATATCCAGGGCGGTTCGACTATAACCCAGCAGTTGATAAAAAACATCACTAACGAGAAAGATGTCGAGGGCCTTGACGGTATCCTGAGAAAGATCAGGGAGATCTACAGGGCTCTTGAGATGGAAAAGAACTATTCCAAGACACAGATCCTTGAGGCTTATCTAAACACTTTCCGCCTCGGCGGACAGGTGGCAGGGATCGAGTCAGCAGCCAAGTATTATTTCGGCAAGACTACTGCCGATCTTGATCTTGCCGAGTGCTGCTCTATTGTCTGCATTACAAAGTACCCCGGGGCTTACGACCCGTACATCGATCCCGAAGAGAACAAGACACAGAGAGAGTTCATCCTCTGGACGATGCTTGATCAGGGGCTTATAACCAGGACACAGTACGACTCAGCGATGGCCAAGAGCGAAGAGATGGTATTCGATGAGTCTACCATTAATGCCGGAGCTACCAGCAAGATCTACGACTACTTCACCGATGTCATCATCGATCAGGTGTATGAGGACCTGAAGAAGTATCTGGACCTTTCACCCGATGATGCTTACACGCTTCTCTATGAGGGCGGTCTCAAGATCTACACCACGATGAACCCCAAGATCCAGAGGGCGGTGGAAAGCGCTGCGTGGGATGACGATATCTGGCCTGATTATGAGTACGATGGTAACGGCAACAAGGAAGAGAACCAGATCGAAGGCGCTATCGTTGTCATGAACTATGACGGTCAGGTGCTCGGATGCGCCGGCGGTATCAGAGAGAAGACCACCAGCCTGAGCCTGAGCAGGGCATACAGCACCACAAGACAGACCGGATCCTCCATGAAGCCTCTGGCCGTTTATGCCCCTGCAATAGAAATGAAGAAGGTCCACTTCTCATCGCTGTTCCCGGATATAGCTTCCGAGTATTACAACGGATATCCGTGGCCGAGGAACTTCTCATACACCTACGGATCACCTGTCACGATCTATAAGGCTGTTGTCGATTCACTTAACACGATCGCAGCTCTGACGATGCAGCTCGTCGGACCGGACTTCTCGTTCGATTTCCTTACTTCCTCGATGGGCTTTACTACCCTGGTCGACAACAGGTGGGACGACTATCAGGGAATGTACCTCACCGACAGAACGAAGTCTCTGGCTCTCGGCGGTCTGACAGACGGCTGCACGGTTACGGAGATGTGCGCTGCATATGCAACTTTCGGCAATAACGGCGTGTACAAGTCACCCAGATACTACACGATCATAGAGGATTCCAACGGAGACATAGTTCTCGACAAGAACAAAGTGTGTCAGACCAACCAGGCTCTGTCTCCGCAGACTGCTTATATCATGAACCAGATCCTGCAGGGAGTTACAAGAGAAGGAACCGGAACGACACTGAACCGCGGCACATATCAGGTGACCGCGTGCAAGACCGGGACTTCATCGGACAACAACGACTTCTGGGTCTGCGCTCTGAATCCCTATTACTGTGTTGCGGGCTGGATGGGATATGACCTCAACGGATGGATGAACTACAGCGAGCACTATGACATACAGTATGCGGTGCGCGACGTTCTCATAGATATCTCGAACGATCTTCCTTACAAGGATTTCGCCAGACCGGACGGGATCGTAACAGCTACATTCTGTATGTCTTCCGGAGACATAGCAACATCAGCATGTGGCAACAGGAGGACCGGATACTACACAAGCGACAACTACCCGAGCGGCAGTTGCATGCACACCCTCTACAACAACGACGGAAACGGCGGCTATTACGGCTGAGAAGACCGGACATACTGATCATAGTAATAGACAGATGCTTAAGGTTTAGGCATCTGTCTTTTTTCGACATAAAAGATCCGGCGCCGTACGGTCACGGCGCCGGATGAAAAAGTAGTTTCAGTTGTCGGGATCCGCAGAAGAGATCATACTCTTCTCCACTTCAGATCGGCTGCCTTCTTGAGAAGGAGCTGGATCGCGGGCCTTTCAGGCTCTCTCTGCATGTAGGCGGTATCCTCGAACATAATGGAACGGGGATTCTCGTTCGTGAACTTCTCCCAGATGGGCATTGGCGTTCCGTCTGCATCGTTTCCGTTGGGATCGCCGTTCTTGGCAAAGTTGGTCCAGTAGTTGCACATGAGTCTTGCGAGATCGTAGTGCTTGCCCTGGAAAGGTCTCCAGCACTTCGCCAGAGTCTCGAAAACGAACCACAGGTCGCTGGAATGGAATGCACCGGGGTTGTCCCAGCCGGGGATCTCGGGCCCGAATGAATAGAAGTACTCGGTCAGACCGTGATCGGCGCCGTTCATATGGAGCAGTTCGATCCCGAAACGCTGATTGTTGATCTTGAGAGCGTCCTTAAGACCGTCCAGATCGACCTTATCATATCCGGCAGCAGCAAGAACTTCCGTAGCTGCGCGTTCGCCGACCATGGCTTCGATCCTGTCACGGATCTCCTCCTTGGATGTCGCTCTTCCGAACATATCTCCCATATCGCCTGTCGTATGGCCGCAGATGAGAGGGACAGGAAGTCTTCTGTTGGCTGCCATCATGTTGACGGGGTCATCATCCACGAATACGCCGTCAATATTGAACCCCCAGCGCACATGAGTCTCATCCATAAACTCGAGCATCTTGTCGCGGAGCGTGAAAGCGTCTATTCTCTTTGCTTCCTCAAGATTCTTGACCCCGAGGAATTTGAAGAACTCGACACCGTTCGCCTCAGCTTCTGCAAGGGTGGGATAACCGTATCCTCCTCCGATGCTGATGCCGCCGCTGCTCATCGAGATGCCTCTCTTGATGACGTCGGTACTGTTGAGAGGAGAGAGCAGCTGGAAAAGGGTGCTGCGTCCGCCGGCAGACTGGCCGAAGATTGTGATGTTGTCGGGATCTCCGCCGAAAGCGGCGATGTTGCGCTTTACCCAGAGAGTTCCGAAACGCTGGTCGTAGCTTCCGAAGTTGGTGTAGCATTTGTCCTCGGCGGTGGCGGTGATCTCAGGATGCGCAAAGAATCCGAAGATATTCACGCGATAGTTGACTGATACGAGGATGACGCCTCTTCTTGCGATCCTTTCTCCGTCGAATTCCATCTCGGAGGGATGTCCCTCCTGAAGGCCGCCGCCGTAGTACCAGACCATGACTGGCAGTTTCTCGTCAGCGGATTTCGCGGGAGTCCAGATGTTGAGCTGCAGGCAGTCCTCACTCATGACCAGATCGGGGTCAACGTTCCACTCTCTGGTGTAGATGTTGTCCGGATCAAGACCGGGATACTTCTGCATGGCGATCGGACCGAAGGTGTAGCATTCTCTTACACCTTCCCAATCCTTGGCCGGCTGAGGCCCTTTCCACCTGAGATCTCCGACCGGAGGTGCTGCAAAGGGGATGCCCTTGAAAGCGGTGATTCTGGGGTCGGCTGCGGGTATGCCTTTTACCCAGCCGTTTTCTGTTTTAACTACTCTAAGCATATCAAGCTCCTGTTATTCTTATTTGCCGTTTCTCTGTACCAGAACCTCTACTGCCTCGCTTGCCTTGTCGACACAGGGTTCCGGAACGTCGTTGAACCAGATGGCGTTGGGCTCGGCGTCGGTATAGGGCTTCCAGAGAGGCATCGGTGTGCCATCGTTGTCGGGTCCGTTGGGGTCTCCGGTCCTGAAGAAGTTGGCCCAGTAGTTGCACATGTTCCTGGCGAGGTCCATGTGTTTGCCTTTGAAAGGCCTCCAGCACTTGGCGAGGTTCTCGAAGAAGAACCAGAGGTCTACGGAGTGGAAGGTGCCGGGATTGTCCCATCCGGGGATCTCGGCATTGAACACATAGTAGTAAATAGGTTCAGTGATGCCGGCTTCCTCGTTCTTCCTTGCGAAGGTGCGCACGGCAACTTCGATGCCGCTGACGTTGGCCATTGCTTTGGCGGTCTCAAGATCGTCTCCGCAGGCCTTGAGGAACGGTTCTGCGTATTCGCCGAGAGAGGCTGTGACCTTCTCTCTGAAAGCTTCCATCGTATCAGCTTCAATGCTGGACCTGAATTCATCCTGAGTGCGTCCGATCATGACGGGTACACGGAGCCTGTTGCCTGCGGTGATCCTCTTGAGAGGATCGGCGAGCAGGAACTTTCCGTCCGGTACGGATCCGAAACGGGCTCTGAACTCGGTCTCGAACTCAACGCCCTTGTCCCTGAGGGTCACGGCGTCGATGGCTCTTGCCTCCTCGAGCGTCTTTACGCCGAGGAATTCAAAGAACTTCACGCCCTGAGCCTGTGCTTCTTCAAAGTTCTGGCGCCTGCGCTCGTCATAGATGCCAGCAAACATGCCGCTCATGATGACGGCTTTCTGGAACAGACCTTCGTTGTCGGGACAGGAGAGCTGGGAGCATACGCTGCCTCCGCCTGCTGACTGTCCGCCGATGGTGATGTTGTCGGGATCTCCGCCGAAAGCGGCGATGTTTCTCTTGACCCAGCGGGTACCGGCCTGCTGGTCGAGGTTTCCGAAGTTGGTCGGGGCATCGGGCTGAGCGGCAGTCAGTTCGGGATGCGCGAGGAACCCGAAGACGTTCAGACGATAGTTAACGGTTACGACTACTACGCCTCTCCTTGCGATCCTTTCTCCGTCGAACTCCATCTCAGCGGGGTTGCCTTCGCGAAGTCCGCCGCCGAAGTACCATACGAATACGGGAAGCTTCTCGTCGACGCTCTTTGCAGGGGTCCATACGTTAAGATACAGGCAGTCCTCATCCATGGGGATCTCGGGGTCAACGTTCCACTCTCTGGTATAGATGTTGTTCGGATCCAGTCCGGGGATGTGCTGCATGGAGATTGGTGCGAAGTTCCAGCACTTAAGCTCACCTTCCCAGGGTTCAACGGGCTGAGGAGCGCGCCAGCGGTTCTCTCCGACAGGCGGTGCTGCAAAGGGGATACCTTTGAAAGCAGTGACGCGCGGGTCAGCAGCAGGGATGCCGAGCACTACGCCGCCTTCGACTGTAGCCTTTCTGATCATTGTGTTTCTCCTTTCGATTGACAGTTATATGGTATTATGCATATTTAACAAGATGATGGTCTTATGCGTGATGCCATTTGCTCTATACTACCATATTTTATGCCGGAATTAAATCCTTCAGTTATCTTTCTGTAACACAAAAGGCAGGGAACTATCCCTGCCTTTCAAACGGTAAATGATCAGCTATCTGCTGAGATATTCGTGTATGGATCTGGCAGCAAGCTTGCCGGCTCCCATCGCGGAGATAACAGTTGCAGCGCCGGTGACCGCATCACCGCCTGCATAGACGCCGTCCTTGGAGGTGGCTCCGTTGTCATCCACTATGATGCCGCCGTGGCCGTTTACTTCAAGACCTGCTGTCGTGTTCTTGATCAGCGGGTTGGGGGATGTGCCGATAGCCATTACGACTGTGTCGACATCGATGACGAACTCGCTGCCTTCCACGGGTACAGGACGGCGGCGGCCTTTCTCATCGGGCTCTCCGAGCTCCATGCGTATGCACTTCATCCCGGTAACGAAACCGTTCTTGGGATCGCGGCGGTCATCGGGATTGTTATATCCGAGGAGCTCAACCGGGTTGTTGAGGAGCTTGAAGATGACGCCTTCCTCCTTGGCATGCTCGACTTCTTCACGGCGGGCGGGCAGCTCCTGTTCGGAACGGCGGTACACGATGTAGACATTGTCTGCGCCGAGTCTGAGAGCCGTTCTCGCAGCATCCATGGCGACGTTTCCGCCTCCGACTACCGCGACGTTTCCGCCCTTCATGATGGGAGTGACGGGATCGTCGAGATAGGCTTTCATGAGGTTGGAACGGGTGAGGAACTCGTTGGCGCTGTATACGCCTTTGAGGGATTCACCGGGGATGCCCATGAAGTTTGGAAGCCCTGCACCGGAACCGACGTAGACGGCTTCATAGCCCTGCTCGAAAAGTTCGTCGATGGTGAGCGTCTTGCCGATGACGACATTGGTCTCGACATCGACTCCCATGGCGATGAGATTGTCGACTTCCTGCTGAACGATCTTCTTGGGAAGACGGAACTCGGGAATGCCATAGACCAGAACGCCTCCGGCGGTGTGGAGAGCTTCAAACACCGTGACCTTGTAGCCGAGTTTGACCAGATCCCCGGCGCAGGTCAGCCCTGAGGGTCCGGAGCCTACGACAGCCACTTTGTGTCCGTTGGACGGAACGGGCTCGGGCTTCTGCTCGGTATGGTCTCTGTGCCAGTCGGCGACGAATCTCTCGAGACGGCCGATGCCTACCGGTTCGCCCTTTATGCCGCGGGTACACTTGGATTCGCACTGCGTCTCCTGGGGACAGACACGTCCGCATACTGCGGGCAGGGAAGAGGTCTCACGGATGATCTGGTATGCTCCTTCAAAATCTCCCTCTTTGATCTTATCGATGAATTCGGGGATGTGTACATTGACCGGGCAGCCTTCCACGCATGGCATGTTCTTGCAGTGCAGGCAGCGCTGTGCCTCGTCAAGGGCGATCTCCTCGCTGTAGCCGATGGCAACTTCGTCGAAGTTGCGGGCACGGATCTTAGGATCCTGAGAGGGCATCGGGTTCTTGGTAAGACTCATGTTAGGCATATCATTCAACCTCCTTGAAGAGATTGCAGGCCTCTTCATACGCATGGCGCTCAAAGGCCGAGTACATTGTTCCGCGAGACATCGCCTCGTCGAAGTCGACTTCATATCCGTTGAAATCGGGTCCGTCAACACAGGCGAAGCTTGTGATCTTTTTGCCGTCCCGGTTGAGAGTCAGTCTGCAACCGCCGCACATTCCCGTTCCGTCAATCATGATCGGGTTCATGGATACTGTGCAGGGGATACCGGTGGGCTGACAGGCAAGTACGACGAACTTCATCATGATCAGCGGTCCGATAGTGATGACTTCGTCGAAGGTCTCTCCGTTCTCGAACAGCTCTTTGAGAGGAACGGTGACATTGCCTTCCCGGCCGTAGGAACCGTCGTCGGTCATGACGATGAGTTCGTCAGAACATGCGCGGAACTCGTCTTCCAGTATGAGGAGATCCTTCGTGCGGAATCCTATGATAGAAGTGACATTGGCTCCGAGCCCATGCAGTTTCTGTGCGATGGGAAGTGCGATTGCGCAGCCGACGCCTCCACCGACTATGCATACCTTCCTGAGTCCTTCCAGATCTGTCGCTACGCCGAGAGGGCCTACGAAGTCCTGAATGAAGTCACCGGCGTTCTTGTGATTCAGCTTTTCAGTTGTGGCACCGACTATCTGGAATATGATCTTGACAGTGCCTTTTTCGCGGTCACAACCAGCGACCGTAAGAGGGATGCGTTCGCCGTCAGCATCGACGCGTAGGATGATGAATTGACCGGGTTCTGCTTTTGCAGCGACCAGTGGAGCATCGATCTGCATCATCGTAACTGTGGGGTTGAGGCTGACCTTTTCCACGATCTTGTACATGCTTCAGTCCTCTTTGAAATAGTTTTTTCTTAATTATACACACGTATGATCGGCATACACAAATGCACGCGGACACAACATGTCCGCGTGCTTAACTAAAGTAAATTCCTAGAGTAAGTTCCAGTGTGGACGTTGTGGTGGAAGTTCGGATGAGAAGTTAAAGCATGCGGAACTTACCCTGATAAATATGTAGAATCACTGTTGAGGAGGTCACACCGGTCAGCCAGGAGTTCTA
>JAFZZV010000228.1 GCA_017828855.1 Oscillospiraceae bacterium
CAGTTCCTCGAAAAGCAGCGGAAGATCATCTGCCGTCAGATTGGCGAGATTATAGGCAAAGCATATCGCTGTCAGACAGGAGAACTTCAGGACCTCGGGATCTATCACATCAAGCGTATCCGTGGCGGTGTGGTAATTGAGGTCAGGCCACTGTCCCAGCATGCAGCAAGGGATGTTGATGCTCGGGTCAGCGTAGATGACATGGTCGCTGCCGCCGCTGAACGATTCCACTCTATGGTTCGTGAGCGCAACGAAGCCGTTACCGAGGCTCCTCGCTTCCTTGCCTGCTTCGCTCATGCTGTATGTAGCGACCTCATTGATAAGGTTCGGCGTTGACCACGGGTTCTTGGTAAGCGTGATGGGTCCGTAGAACCTGGTCTGTCTGCCTCCGACCATATCCAGATTCATCGCGCCAAGTGCTTTGTCATAGTCAGGGTGCGATGCCAGGTAAGGATATGTTCCCATCATCTCAGGCATGAGGATAAGCTTGATGGTATGCTGAGGTTTTTCTATCCTGCCTTCTCTGATGAGCGTGCTGATGACGTTCATGGCTTCTATAGTCGCGCTGACTCCGGAAGCGTTGTCATTAGCCGAGGATCTGGGGTGGCACAGATGTGCTGCAAGATATACCACCTTGTCGTCCCTGCCCTCTATCGTTACCTCGACATCCTGGATGTGACCGTCATACAGCTCGGAATCTATGAACGGCTTCACCTGCAGATAACCGCCGTCCTTTTCCTTCTTTTCGCTGCACAGTTTTGCAAGCCTGTCGCCGTCTGCAGGTGACAGGACGAAGCCGCGTGCTTCCGGTTCGCCGGGAACGTTCCTGTGCCAGTAGGAGGTGTATGTCATGGAATGATAGAGATCCGAGCGTTTGCGGTTCGGAGTCTCCATGATAAAGTCGGTCACAACTCCCAGCGCTCCGCGCTTATAGACCCAGTTCGTCGTGTTTATCTGGTATCTGCTGAATACCCATTTGTCCTGCAGATCCAGTCCCTCATAATTCTTTTCCTGAGGCCCTTTGTCCAGCATGACCAGGTCTACCGGCTCATTCCTTCTGTCGATGGGATAGCTTTTCTGTACCAGGGAGATATGATCCGCGGAGAAATCGGCAAGCCGTATATCGGGATCGACCAGATCCAGAGTCGCCGACTTGATGGACCATTCCTTGAACATCTTGCACTGGAGGTACCAGGTATCAGGCGTGGAGACATAATCAATGAGCTGCGCGTCCAGTCCGTACTCTTTGCATATCCTGGTCACATGCTCTGCAGCCTCCCTGAACATAGGGGAAGCCTGGATCCGGTGAAAGTTTGAAACCTCCTTTACCACATTGAGAAGCCGCTTAGGGCTTACGTATTCCCTGAATATCTTACTGTCCTGCATTTTCGCTCCTTATCTTATTGGTCCGTGTTGATCAAATCACATACATTCAGATGACAAAATCGCCCTCATCCATGATGACGATCTCTTTTCCGTCGTAGGTAGTTCCGACGACATGCATGTCAAGCGTTCCGATCATGAAGTCATTGTGGCTGACCGCGTAATTGACTCCCATAGCCATGAGCTCTTCCTGTGTCATGCCGGCACTGCCCTTGATATTCGACGGGAAACTTGAACCGAATGCCAGATGGCTCGCGGCGTTCTCATCAATAAGCCCGTTGAAATACACTCGGTTGAGTTTGGTGATGGCACTTTGTCTGGATACAAGCGCTACCTCTCCGAGCCTCCTGGTGTTCTCGTCAGTGAAGAGCTGTTTTCTGAGCACATCCGCTCCTTCACTGGCTCCGCAGTCCACAGCGAGGCCGTTCTCGAATCTGATCCAGAAATCCCTGACCATCTTGCCGGACATTGTGAGAGGTCTGGAAGCATAGGCTATGCCGTTCGTGGTGAAGCGGTTGGGAACAGAGAATACTTCCTCTGTCGGCATGTTGGCCACATAGGGAGCTCTTACCCTCTCCTCGCCCATCGTGCCCGCGGAAGTCCAGGTGTGATCCCTGACAAGATCCATACTGATATCAGTTCCGAGACCTGTGGTGATATGGAGACTCTTGAAGTTGAAATCGTTGAGCTTGTTGGACCACACTGCGAGCCTGTCGCAGTGATCCTTCCACGCCTGGACCGGATCGTCCTGATCCACGCGCATCATGATGGCGATGTCATCTTCCAGACGCTCCAGAGCCGCATCGTCATCCAGTTCCGGGTAGACCTTCTTTGCCCAGTCCTTATTTGCTACGCAGGTGCCGGTCCACTGCAGAGTGCCGTCGTAGATGTACTTCCTGATTACGTTCCTCACGTCATTGGATGCAAGAGCGATGGCGACTGATTTCTCCTGTTCAACATCGCTCATGAGATCCGGGTGGGATCCCATAAGTCCCATCTGAACTCCGTTGCCATCCCTGAGGTAGTAATCGATCTGCTCCTTCTTGTAGTCGGGCACGTTACGCAGTGTCTCCGTGTCGGCATATTTCGCTCTGATGTGGTCGATCTCGCTGTCGTTTAGAATGACGACTACGTCTTTTGCGCCGTTTTCAAAGGCGACTTTTGTGACCTCTCTGGTCAGTTCCAGATGCTCCGGGTCCGCCTGCAGGACAAGCGTCTGTCCGGGCTGGATATTGATTCCTACCCTGACGAGGACCTGGGCGGTCTTTTCAATGTACTCTCTCTTCATCGGTTTTCCTTTCTGCACGCTGTTGTATGTTCCAAAGAAAAAGGAAGGCATGTTTAGTGAGCTGTACAGTACACAGAAAAAAACATGTCCTCCTTCTGCTTTGAATCAGTTTGATATAGGTCGCGCGGCAGATTGAACTGCCGCGCGATTCAACGCCACTACAGTAGACGTCATTACCTATCGTTCCTGTTTATTACGCGGGAACCTTTACATACCAGAACAGGAAGTTGGCCTGCGGGGAGGTCGGTGTTCCGGTGATGCCGTCACCCACCAGATATCCTGAACCATATCCGAACAGCGGGTTGGTGTAGCACATCTCTTCAACGTAATACTTCTCTATGTCATGGAGCAGGTTGAATCTTTCGGTCTGATCCATGATGGTCTTGGACCTGGAGATCTCTTCGTTGACATGATCGTCGCCGGCGGTCTTCACTGTTGCGAATTCATTGTTGAACAGCTCAATGAAGCAGGCGGGATCCATGTAGTCGGCTGAGAAGGCGTTGCGGCAGATCTCGAACTGTCCGTTGCTTCTGTCAGAGAAGAAGGTACGGAGCTCAGAGGTCTTCTGAACGATCTTGACGCCGATCTTCTTGTATTCGGATGTAAGGACATCAGCGACTGTGGTGTGCATCGTGGAAGCGTTGTAGCTGTATTCCAGCGTCAGAACGTATCCGTCAGCATCAGGCTTGTCATATCCTGCCTCCGCTAGGAGAGCCTTGGCCTCGTCATAGTCGAGGTATACAAGATTGCCGGCTTCGTCGTTCCAGTCGCCGTTAAGTCCGGGCATTCCGTCGGGAATGAATGAATACAGAGGATAATATGCATCTCCTGCGCCCATTGCCTCGCAGATCTTCTCTCTGTCGACGCCGAGCTGCAGAGCGCGGCGGACTCTCCTGTCGTGGAGAGCTTCGCAGTCGCCGTAGCAGTTGATGCCGGTATAGTAGTTGATAGCACCTGAGGTCCTGAACGTGTCAGTTCCTGCAAAGAGCTCGCTGCAGACGGTCGCATCGACTGCTGTTGCGAAGTCGATCTCGCCTCTCTGGAACTGGATCAGCTGAGCGTCCATATCCTCGACGACGACACCGACGAGCTTCTGTGTGGTGACATTGTCAGCGTCCCAGAAGTACTCGTTCTTTTCCATCTCGAACCTGTCGGCCTTGTCGATGTAGGTGAGGTGGTATGGTCCGTTTGTGGGTACGTCAGCGCTGTTGGCCCATGTGACGTCTCCGTCAACGGCGTAATCAGATCTGACTGGGTTGTAGATGGAGTTGGCGAGCATGCTGATGAAGTACGGGCACTGGACAGCCAGTTTGTATTCCAGTGTGTTGTCATCGATGGCTCTTACGCCGACATCATCCATATCGTCAGCGCTTACTCCGCCATCGACATACTTCATGGCGTTCTCGACCCAGGGGCACATGATATCGGTCTTGTATCCTGCATCTGCGGGAGCAACCGACAGAGTGTGCTTGGCGCCGTA
>JAFZZV010000229.1 GCA_017828855.1 Oscillospiraceae bacterium
CATGAGCCATATTTCCTTTGACTTCAGAAGTGCATATCTCCGCAAGAGCAATACAGTTCATATGATCCTTCCCGACCTTCCCAGCGTAGGCCCGCGGTTCTCCGATCCCAAGGAATTCTACGGCAGCGGAAAAAAGTTCCCCGTCCTTTGGGTCCTTCATGGAGGATCGGATGACAGTTCAGACTGGATAAGGCTTACAAACATTGAGCTTTATGCCAGAGAACGCCAGATAATCGTCGTGATGCCGGATGCCGGGAACAGTTTTTATGCGAACTGGAAGCAGGCGATGATGCAGTTCAACATGTATGATTTTCTGACAGAAGAACTCATGCCGCTGGTCCACAACTGGTTTCCCGCTTCTTCAGACCCCAAGGAGAACTTCATTTGCGGACAGTCTATGGGCGGTGTCGGAGTAGCGAAGTATGTGGCTAACCATCCCGAACTGTTCGGCGGCGGTGGGATCCTTTCAATGGGGATCCCGGATCTTGACGATTCTGACCGCGGATTCCTGACAGCAAATGTCATCACACAGCTTTCAAGGGCAAACGGTGGGCTTGAGGAGGCAAAAGCGGGACCCGATAATATCCGGGCAATGATGGTCAGAAACAAGGACAAACTGCCTCCCATGTACTGTTCCATCGGGACGGACGATCCTCATTATGAGGAACTCTATCTGCCTTTCAAGAAGTTCGTTGAAGATAACGGGATCAATATGGAATTCAAGGAGTACGAAGGATACGGTCATGAGTGGCGGCTTTGGGATATCGAGATCCAGCGCATGATGGATCTTTTCGGTCTGAAGACACTGTGACTGCAGGAGAGAAAGAAGAGACAGAAATGGAAGAAAAAGTGTTCGCCGGAGCAGTTTCCGGAAGGTTCGACGCAGAGAAACACTACGGGATACTTTTGGACTGCGTGAAACAGATAAAGGAAAGGACCGAATTCCTCCCGGAGATCGCAGTGGTGCTTGGAAGCGGGCTCGGGCACTTCGTTGAATCGATGGAGATCGCAGCAGAGATCCCTTACAAAGACATTGACGGATTCCCTGTCTCAACGGTCGCGGGACATCAGGGAAAACTGGTGTTCGGGGAGATCGGAGGGAAAAAGATCGTCGCCATGCAGGGGCGGGTGCACTATTACGAAGGATATGATGTCCATGAAGTGGTCATCCCCATCAGGGTTCTCAAGCTGCTTGGTGCCGGGACGGCTGTTTTCACCAATGCGGTCGGGGCAATCAATACGGATTACAGGCCCGGAGATTTTGTCGTGCTCAGCGATCACATATCAAGTTTCATGCCTTCTCCTCTTGTCGGAGAGAACGTTTCTCAGCTGGGAGAGAGGTTCACGCCGGTCACCGATCTTTATGACAAAGAACTCAGGGAACTGGCTCTCAGCATAGGGCAGGAGAAGGATATCAGAGTCCACAGCGGAGTATTCCTGCAGGTCACGGGACCTCAGTACGAAACTCCCGCGGAGATCCGCATGTTCCGTCTGCTTGGCGCTGACACTGTCGGAATGAGCACGGCGATAGAGGCGACTGCCGCAAGGCATATGGGAATGAGAGTCTGCGCCATCAACTGTGTCACGAATATGGCTGCGGGCATAAACAATTCGGTGCCTTCTCACGAGGAGGTCACCGCAACAGCAAACAAAGCCGGAAAGGATTTCAGTATCCTCCTTAAGGAACTCATTACAAGGATGAGCTGAGATATCTGAAGGCATAAAAATAATAAGGAGATAACGATAATGAAAGAAATTACGGAATTCCTGACATCTGCGGGATGTTTCTTCCTGGGAACAGAGAACGGAGATCAGCCTGAGATCCGTCCCATCGGAGTCATCAAGGAGTACGACGGAAAGCTGTACACAGCCGTCGGAAAGCACAAGAACGTGTACAAGCAGATAGTTGCCAACCCCAAGGTCTGTCTGGTAGCGATCAAGGACAGGAGCGACTGGGTGAGAGTAAGGGCGACGGCGGTCGATGCTCCTCAGGAGATCGTGGACAGGGTCTTTGAAGAGAATCCCTTCCTCAGAAATCTATATAATGAGGAGAACGGACATGAACTCGGAGTTCTCGAACTTACAGACGGAGAAGTCGAGTTCTGCAGCATGATGGGTCCCGACAGGACAGAAAAGCTGTGATAGAGATGGCGGACGAAAAGAGACTGGTACCCGACAAACACGAGGGCATGTCGATCTTTCGCCCGCCGCTTTGTTTGGAGCTGGCGGGAAAGAGATTCGAGCTCGTCATGGACGACGGGTATGACAAGAACCTGATATTCGAGGATGACAGGACTCTGCTGTTCGGAGCGCCCGGGCAGGAGGAGTCTTATCCGTATGAATGTATTAAGATGGCCGACCGGTGCTATCTGGTCAACTTCGAACACATCCCATTCCCGGAGCCCCGAGACGGGATCGCAGTAGTGCTGGATGAGAGGGAGAACCTTGTCACCATATGCTACGCGACGCTCGGAAGGGATCCGAAACTGCCGAGGATGCCCACCACCGAGATAGTGTTCGGCGGCGTGAGGCGTCCGGACGGCACAGTTCCCTCCGTCAGACACGGATATACTGATGAGATGGCAGGGACCTCCATAGACTGGAACTACGGGACGTTCAACATCGCCCACGTATACTATAGCGAGAGGCTCTACAGGGTCGCGTTCACGCCCCGTGCGCTGGAAAGGGTCAGGAGGAACTCTCCCGACATGATGGCCGGAGCTGACACGAGACCGCCGACGCAGGCCGTCTATGAGGATTACTGGGACTGCGTCAAGATCCGCGACGGAGTATATGCGGTGAATCTTCTGGAGACAAACCTGTGCAGGAGAGTCGGACACGGAAACAGCCTGTTCTTCCTCATGAACCTCAATGAGCTGCATGACGCGGGAAGATCCTTCGGGACGAGCGTTGACGGCAAGGACGAGAACTACACCTTCGGGGCGTTCGGGACCCGGTATGACGCCTCGGAGGAGATGAAGCGTCCGAGCATGTACTATATACACTGAGGAGGAAGACGCATGAAAAAGAACAGAAAAGGGATCACGGCAGCTGTTCCGGGGACCTTTGAAGGAATGTCACAATACAGGCCTCCTCTCTGCTTTGAGCTCGTAGGAAAGACCTTTGAACTCGTGATGGATACAGGCTATGACTATGAGATCACTTTCAGGGACAGAAAGACGCTCAGTTTCGGAGAAAAGGGGAAAGAGCCGGCAGAGTATGAGTATGACTGCCTAAAGGTCGACGACGAAACCTATTTCGTCAATTATGAGGTGACAGGTGCGGAACCGAGAGCCGGGCAGACATTCGTGCTGGATATGGAGCAGTATCTGGTGACCGCCAACTACTGCACCGTCGGACAGAACCCCCGCTGGCCGAAGATGTGCAGACCGCACATTACTTTCGGGGCGATAAGAAGGGAAGACGGGACGCTGAACGAGCTCAGACACGGATTCACTGACGACATGGTCGGCAAGGCGATCCACTGGCAGTACGGGAATCTCGAAGTGGTACATGTTTATGCCAGCGAGAGATACTACCGCCTGACACAGACCAAGGAAGGGCTGGAGAGGTTGAGAACGGAGAAACCCGACGTCTATGAGAGACTGTCGAAGCGCAATGTCGAGACCATATACGAAGAGCCCTGCAATATGATCAAGATCAAGGACGGGATATACGTCTTTGAGTGCAACGAAGAGATGGCGAACAGGGAGAGAGGTGCAGGAAACGATCTCTTCTTCCTGATGAATCTCAACCGCATGCATGATGTGGGAAGGTCCTTCGGATACAACGACAGGGGACTTCCCGAGAACTACACTTACGGGGCTTTCGGCGAGTACTATGACGCAAGCGAGCTTCTCGCGCGTGACAGCACCGAATTCATAAGATGAGGTGAGAGCGAAATGACGAAACTGTGGAACACGATCACAGCCGGAGGACACAGCAAGCCTTACGGCATGACAGACAGTCAGGAACTTGCGGGGAAGATCCCAGAGGGCAGCGCGGCAGTCAAGTGCTCCGATGATCTGTTCCTTGTAAAGACAGACGGCAGACTGAAGCTGTACAGCAAAGAAACGGAAGTATCTGCTTCTCCGGACATCTATCAGCAGACAGATGAAGCGGATGGATTCAGAACAGAGATATCCCTTGCGCCTGACGTGATACTTCCGGCGGCGTTCTCCGCCGGGGGGCTCACCCTGGGGGAGGAAGGATTCACCGTGACTGTGCGGAAGGTACAGGACAAAATGCTCCTTCTTGAGTTTGAAGAAGGAGATGCGATCCTCTTCGACACATCAAGGTTCCTTCTGTATGCATTCGTTGACGGAGAGTTCCTCTGCGGATACGTGGAGGTCTGAAAAAAAGCATAAAGAAAGATAGAGCCGCTCGGGATCAGACCCGAACGGCTCGTTTCTTTGTTCAGCTGTTTCTGAAAAGTGCGGCATCTTTCCTTGATCAGACAAGGTGACAGCAGGGAAGGGGGATCATTTCTTTTCTGCTTTCCTGCTTTCCTTCTTCGCGGGCTTTTCTTCCTTCTTGCCGTCCTTATTGTCCTTCGGCTTCTTGTCTTCCGGTTCCGCGTCGGGCATGAACTTCTTGCGCTCCTCGATAGCCTTTGTCACCTTCTCCGCGAACTTTCTCGGGATCGGGTTGACAGTGCAGTTGGCGATCTGGCCAGCGAACTTCGCGACGAAGTTGGCGGTGATCATGAAGGAATCGGGATCAAGATGCTCCATCGTGTCATGATGGTTGTGTATCTGGGCGCCTCCGCGGGGATTGAGCCTCGCAAAGGTGCATGCGGGAACACCGGCGCCGGCGAAGCTGCTTGAGTCGGATGCATACATTCCGAGCTCGATATCCAGCGGATAGTTCTCGACGTTGGCCAGGTACTGGATGGCGTGCATCGTCTCTTCGCTGCAGGAGCAGCAGACGTGCTCGTAGCCGAGCGTCACGCCGGTCATGTCAAAGTTGATATTAAAGATGACCTTGTCGAGCTCGTCCTTGTGGGCTTCGCAGTATTTCCTGGAGCCGACGAGGCCGATCTCTTCCGCGCTGCACCAGAGGAACTTCATGGTCCTTCTCGGTCTGTGCTTGTTGAAGTAATGCATAAGTTCCATGACCGTGACGGAACCGGTGGCGTTGTCCCAGCTTCCTGTAGAATAGGGAACAGAGTCGCAGTGAGCGCTGAAGATGATCACCTCATCCTTGAGATCGCTGCCTTCAATGGTAGCTATCACGTTGTGTGAGGTCTCTTTCTTCTTTCTGTTCTTTAGGACCATGCGGACCTTTGTGGGGTTGCTGCGGACCAGTTTTTCCGCGTCATCGATGTGCATCTTGAGTCCGGGAAGGGGATTGTCCTTGCCGAAGGCGTCGGAGGGCCTCAGTTCCTTCTTGATGCTCTCTTCCTCGTAGAAGTCGCCTCCGATCATGATGTAGCCGAGAGCTCCTTTGTCAGCGAGCTTCTTCATGACGTCGGGCCTCACCATGCCCTGAACGAGGACGATCTTGTCTTTGATGTCTGTGAAATTGGCGTCAAGTCCGTTCTCGACATACTTAAAGCCACCTATGGCACCGTCTTTTTTGGTGTTGGGGGTCTTGCCGATGCCGATGACGGGATAGCTGCAGTATTCCGGCTCAAGCACTTCAAATGTCGCTTCCGTGATGACGGAATTCTCGACTTCAAAGTCCTCGATCACGGCAGGAACGCCTGCCTTGTCGCAGTGAGCCTTAAGGAGATCGGCTGTCTTCTGGTCTTCCTTCGATCCGGCAACGCGGATGAAGCTCATTTCCTGAAGCAGTGACCATGCGCGGTTCTTATCCATATGAATACACCTCTCTAGTATTTATTGTTGTTAATTGATTTTCTGAGCGGGCTCAGGAAGCTGTCGGATCGCCGCCCGCAACGAAGGTCCTGATGTCTTCTGCCAGTTCTCTGGTATTCTCCTCGCTGATATAGATCATATGTCCGGACTTGTAACCTTTCACGAAAACACGGTCTTTGGGAAGGCCTGCGTGATCCATGGTGTAGTAGACCATTCCGATCTCAGTGCAGTCATCATACCAACCATTGGCAAAGAACGTTCTCATCCCGAAGGTCGTGGTCATCGCGGAGCGCAGCCTCTCTGCTGTGGTGCCGCCCTTCGTCTCTTCGTTCCAGTCGTACTCACCCTTTTCGTTGCGGTGGATCATGTATGTCTGATACTGTCTGTCAAGTTTGACATTGAGGTAGGGGAGGATCACTCCGTTGAGAGCGGAGAAGAAGAAGGAATCATAACGGTCTCCGGTGGCGTCATCGTGAGGGCCGACTTTTTCCTCTACCTTTGCGGGGACGAGGAGTGGACGGGTCAGACGGCCGTCATACCTGGAGCAGGCGAGCCCCTTGTGTTTGATGACCTCGGAGCGGAAGCCGGCTTCGTCGATCCTGAGGGCTCTCGCCTCCAGGAAATCCTTCGACATTCCTGTATAGTAGGTGAGCTTACTGATGATCTTTTCACGTTCCTCACCGACGAGAGCTTCTCCTTTGTAGAGAGCGAGCAGGTAATCGTGATCAGCGAATGCCTTTGCCTCTTTTACGAAATCCTCAACAGACTGATCAGAGGGGTGGTTGTGGTAGTGGTTGATCGCGGCAAATGTCGGGAAATACAGGACAGAGTCTTCGACCTGGACTTCCCTGTTGAAATACTTCCCTATTGTGACGGTATTGCCGATCATGACGATGCCGTCGAAACGGATACCGTAGCCTCTGTCCTTGCCCATTTCGGAAGCGATGCCAGCAGCGGTTGCGCTGCGTGTGCAGCCGTAAGATTCACCTATAAGGTACTTGGGGGAGAGCCAGCGGTCATATCTATGGCACCAGCTCTCGATAAAGGTGAGGATAGACTCAGCATCCTCTTCGATCCCATAGAAATCCTTGGCATGCGAGTCGTCGAAAAGAACACCGTATCCAGTGCCGACAGGGTCTATCATGACAAGGTCCGCAACATCCAGCAGGCAGTCCGGGTTATCGATGACCTCATATGG
>JAFZZV010000230.1 GCA_017828855.1 Oscillospiraceae bacterium
CATGTATCTTCCCCCATTGTTCTCTCTTAATAAAAGTATAAAACGAAAACAGGTCCGAAACAAAACAGTCCGGACCATCTATGTCATCTTTTTGATCTCTCTTATTACTATTTCTCCCGGAGCGACACTGCACAGGCAGAAGAAGACGTTCACTCCTTCCGATACCGCTTCCCGGAAGGCCTGTGCGAATGCCGGATCCGTTTCCCCGTTCGGGAGAACTTCATTGAAGCATTCAGCCTGCAGCACGAATGCTATTCCCGCGTGAAAACCTTCCTTAAGGGATGCGGTCAGTTCCTTAAGATGTTTCGTACCGCGCTCCGTAGGAGCATCGGGAAAGTATCCCATCCCGTCTCTCTCAAGAGTGCATCCCTTGACCTCAAGGAGATACCGTTCTCCGGCACGTTCCATGTAAAAGTCGATTCTGGAGTTCCCATACCTGAATTCCGGACGGACAAGGTCGAAGTCGCGGGAGTCCAGCCATTCTCGGACTGCGGCGTTCGGCGCCTGGCTGTCAATGTTGAAAAGCCCTTTCCCCGGTTTCTCCACAGAGACCAAGTCGTAGTGCGTGGAGCGTCCCGGACTGTCTGACCGCTCCAGATATACTTTGCTGCCTTTTGTGAGCAGCTCACGGCAGCGGCCGGTGTTCTTGACATGGACCGTCTCCAGGTCTCCGTTATCCATCCTCACAGTGGCGATGAAGCGGTTGGGCCGGGAGAGAAAAACTGCTTTGGTGACATTCCTATATCTCATTTTTTTCTGTTGATCTCAGTCACTGATGTCCCGGTCTAAGTTTATATGGAAAGTGTATTCCGGATATTTCCCGCTGAGCTCAGTGCGGATATGTTCTATCAGCGAAGCAGGATTCGGTTCGTTGAAGTCGACTATCAGGTCAAAGGATACTATTTTGTCTTCCTTGTGCAGATAGAATCCGTGCATCTGCAGGATGCTGGCGTGGTCCGAGATCTCTTCTCTCACAGCAGACATGATCCTGCTGGTCTCCTCGTCAGTGGTGTTGGTGGCATAGGCTCCTATCGTGAGATACACACCGTACTGAGAATAAATCTTTGCGGCGATATCTCTGGTGAGGGAGTCAAGTTCCTTTACAGACATGTCATCGTCCAGCTCGATGTGGACGGAGCCGAGATACTCCTCAGGGCCGTAGCTGTGCAGCATAAGGTCATAGGTGCCGTGTACCTGCGGGAACTCATTGATGGCAGCTTTGATCCCGTTCGCCAGTTCGCTGTCTATGCGCACCCCGATGATGTCACTTATCGTTTCAGCGACGATGCTGATACCGGTCTTGATGATGAACGCTGAGATGACTGCGCCGAGGATTCCGTCCAGTTCTATCCCGAACAGCATGGACATGAGCATGGAGATCAGCGTCGCGACCGAGATGAGCGCGTCCCCGTTGGCGTCGGTACCCGACGCGGTGAGGGAGGTTGAATTGAGATCTTTCCCTTTCTTTATGAACAATGCGCCTATCAGAAGCTTGGATGCTATGGCTGCGCCGATAACGGCGAGTGAGAGCCAGTTGAAATCTGTTGTCGGAGGATCGATAATCTTTTCCACGCTCTCCTTGAGTGAAGCAAAACCGGCGGCAAGGATCAGTATCGCGATGATAAACGAGGTGACGTATTCCACCCTTCCGTGCCCGAAGGGGTGCTGTTTGTCAGCCTTCTTTTTGGCGAGCCTCGTGCCGACTATGGTGATGACCGAGGACAGGGCGTCGCTCAGGTTGTTGACGGCATCCAGGATCACAGCCGTGGAATTTGAAGCGAAGCCAACTATCGCCTTGAAGATCACAAGGACGATGTTAGCGGCTATGCCCATTATGCTGACTCTGATGATCTCTCTGGATCTGTTCATGTTTCTGCCTTCTTTTTTGATGTGCGGAGAAAACTCCTTAAATAATTATACATATTATCAGAGAAAAGATTCCGAATCGCCCATAAAACTGTTTGACAGGACCGTAATGATAATGTAGAATTATCACGCTCTGAATACAACTGAACAGATGAGATGTTTTGCGGAAGATAGGGTACCTGTATCCTTTCGGAATTCCGCGGAACGTCTTTTTTTGTACCTTGAAAACAGAACAGGCCGGTCATAAGAGCCTGCCCGGGGGAAGCATGCGGGGATCCACTGAAAGGGGGAGCGTGCCAACGGGAGAACTGACCGGCTGCAGATAACAGACAGGAGGAAAGATAAATGTCATTCAGAGCGACTATAATGGTCAGATACGGTAACAAGGCAGCTGATATAGGTTACTACAGGAACTGGGACGAGCTGCATCTTCTTTTTGAGGCGGTCGCGCTGGCAGCAGCTGCGGACTGCTGCCCGGACTGGAAGTCATACAGGACGATGCTCCGTGCTGCTGACCCGGAAAGAGATCAGAACGTAAGCGATGTAATGGAGGACGAGGTGGTCTCCTTTGTAAGAAGCGCCAGCGAATACCCGATAGTGATAGAAGTTAACAGGAAGAGGATCAGGCTGGAAGGAAAATGGACTTACGCGGAGAAAAGAAAAATGTCCGGCAGACCGGATGTGCTGAACGCATCCGTGGATGTCACGGCGCTGCTGTGCGGAGGCGGGATACGCTATACTGACAGCATGCTCAGATCAGTCATAGGAGCGCTGCTCGGTGACGGTGAAACAGCAGAGCATATATCGAAAGAGACAGGCCGCGTGATCGGGTATCTTTTCGGGGAGAACGCAGCGGAGAGCGGCAAGGATGGAACAGCCGGGATTATAGGAAGTATAATAGACCAGAAAGAAAAGACGGAATGAAAGGAAGGAACTAATATGAGCATCAACAGCGAGCTTCTGAAGAGCATAAAAAGCTCTCCCACGGCGTATCATGCAGTCCGGACGGCTGAGGAAGCCCTGAAGGATAACGGATTCAACGAACTCAGGGAGAGCGATAACTGGGACCTTACAAAGAAGGGCAGGTTCTACACAAAGAGGAACGGGTCTTCTCTGATAGCTTTTGAGATTCCTGAGGGAGAGGTAAAAGGTTTCATGATGGCTGCTGCGCACGCGGACAGTCCGTCCTTCAAGATAAAGGAGAACGAGGAGGACAAGGGAGAGACATATGTGAGGCTATCCACCGAGGAGTACGGAGGCGGTATACACTCGTCATGGATGGACAGGCCTCTTTCCGCGGCTGGAAGGATACTGGTGCGTGAGGAAAACGGTTTTTCGATAAAGCTGGTCGATATGGAGAAACCGGTCGCCCTGATCCCGAATCTCTGCATCCACTTCAACAGGGACGTGAACAAGGGGTATGAGTATAATTCAGCAGTGGACATGGTGCCGCTTTTCCGCGACGCAGAAGGCGAATTTCCGTCATTCAGGAATATGATAGCGGAGAAAGCGGGAGTGTCTGCCGGGGACATAATCTCCACGGATATCTTCCTGTATAACCCACAGGAAGGGATCGAGTGGAACGATTATATCTCATCGCCAAGACTGGATGACCTTCAGTGCGCGTTCTCGCTCCTTATGGGCTTCGTGAAGGCAAAGCCTGAGAATGCGGTATCAGTGTATTGCCTGTTTGACAACGAGGAAGTGGGAAGCGGGACCAAACAGGGAGCTGCGTCTACATTCCTGCTCGATGTGCTTGGGAGGATATCGGATTCTATCGGGCTGAGCGGCGAGGAGAGAGTGATGAAACTCAGGACCAGCTTCATGATCTCAGCAGACAACGCGCATGCGGTCCATCCGAACCATCCGGAGTACCGCGACCCGAACCATTATCCGAAGATGAACGGAGGGATAGTGATCAAGTTCAATGCGGCACAGCATTACACGACCGATGCTGTTTCCGCAGCTGTCTTCCGCATCCTCTGCGAGCAGGCGGGTGTGCCCTGCCAGATGTTCGCCAACCGCGCAGATCTGAGGGGCGGCGGTACGCTCGGAAACATCTCAACTTCCCAGGTCTCAGTGAATACCGTAGACATAGGTATAGCACAGCTTGCGATGCACTCCTGCTTTGAGACTGCAGGCGCGAAAGATACAGAGTATCTGGTCAGAGCGGCAGAGATGTATTTCGGAAAGCACATAGAGGAGACGGAGTCCGGACTGGCTATCGTCTGATTTGTAATCAATTGCGATTGATTCCTTTGTTCAAATACTGTAGACTATCACTGCACTCTATAGTGAGAAGGCTGAGAAGGAAACAAGTAGTCAGGTGTCTGCTGACACAGAGAGCATCCGGCTGGTGAAAGGATGCGGAAGCGTGCCTGTACGAATACATTCCGGAGCTGCTTCCTGAATATTAAAGTAGGGACAGACGGGTTCGCCCGAAACAGCGAGGACATCTGCGGGATGTCGTGAGGGCTGCCTTAAAAGGCGGCCGAATAGAGGTGGTACCACGGTTTTTCGTCCTCTGCCGTTTCTGCGGCGGGGGACTTTATTATTTGGAGGATTATTAAATGCAGATCTATGAGGAACTCAAGGCCAGAGGCCTTATAGCACAAGTGACCAACGAAGAAGAGATCAGAGACCTGGTGAATGAAGGTAAGGCTACCTTCTACATCGGTTTTGACTGCACTGCGGACAGCCTGACTGCCGGGCATTTCATGGCGCTCTCTCTGATGAAGAGGCTCCAGATGGCCGGCAACCATCCTATAGCGCTGATCGGCGGAGGGACCACGATGATCGGGGATCCGTCCGGGCGCAGCGACATGAGGAAGATGCTGACAATGGAGGATATCAATCACAACGCCGAGTGCTTCAGGCATCAGATGGAGCGGTTCATCGAGTTCGGAGAAGGAAAAGCCATGATGATCAACAACGCTGACTGGCTCCTCTCTCTCAATTATGTGGAACTGCTCAGGGAAGTCGGGGCATGCTTCTCGGTCAACAATATGCTGAGAGCCGAATGCTACAAACAGAGGATGGAGAAAGGGCTCAGCTTCCTCGAGTTCAACTATATGATCATGCAGAGCTACGACTTTTACTATCTCTTCCAGCATTACGGATGCAATATGCAGTTCGGAGGAGATGACCAGTGGAGCAATATGCTGGGAGGGACCGAGCTTATCAGGAAGAAACTGGGCAAGGACGCCCATGCCATGACGATAACGCTGCTTACCGACTCTCAGGGCAACAAGATGGGAAAGACCGCCGGCAATGCCGTATGGCTGGACCCGAACAAGACAAGTCCGTTTGAGTTCTTCCAGTACTGGAGAAATGTCGGGGACGCCGACGTCATGAAGTGTATAAAGATGCTCACCTTCATCCCGCTGGATCAGATAGAGGAGATGGAAAAGTGGGACGATTCGCGCATCAATGAGAAGAAGGAGATCCTTGCCTTCGAGCTCACAAAACTGGTTCACGGGGACGAAGAGGCAGAAAAAGCCAGGGAAGCAGCCAGAGCGCTCTTCTCCGGAGAGGGCGATGATGCCAGCATGCCTACGACAGAGGTCGAGACAGGAGGAGACGGGATCGGCATCATAGATCTGCTGATCGCCTGCGGCCTTGCATCGAGCAGGGGAGAGGCGAGAAGGCTTATCCAGCAGGGAGGAGTCTCAGTCAACGGAGAGAAAGTCCCTGATCAGGATCTCACAGTCTCTGCGGACGATCTGAGGGAAGGCGTAAAGATCAGAAAAGGAAAGAAGGTCTTCCACAGGGCGGTCCTGAAGACGGATTGAGTAGAAGGATCAGAGCAAAAGCATGGCCGTTAACAAAAAGATACTGGCAGCGGTCGGCGCCGGCACGGCGCTGACTGCTGCGTCATTTGCGCTTTCGGAGCGTGTGATGAGGATGGCGCTGGACAGGAATGCCCGCATTATACCGGGAGTCAACGGAGACAGAAAGGGTGACGATCCTTATGCGATGTTCGAGGAACCGGGCGAGAAACTGAGGCAGACTCCTCATGAGGTCGTAGAGATCACTTCTCACGACGGGCTGAAACTGGTAGGGCACTGGTTCGAGGCTGATGCTCCGAAAAGAGTCATACTGGCCGCTCACGGCTGGAGGGCAAGCTGGTACAGGGATTTCGGATACTCATACCCGTTCCTCAAGGAGGAAGGATGCAGCATCCTTTATATGGAACAGAGGGGACAGGGCGAGAGCGAAGGCCGCTATATCGGCTTCGGGCTTCTCGAAAGATACGACGTCGTTGATTGGCTGCGCTGGATTAATGAAAGGTGCGGCAACGAGCTTCCGGTCTACCTTGCCGGCATCTCAATGGGGGCGACCACGGTGCTCATGGCTACAGGCATGGAGCTTCCTTCCAACGTTAAGGGAATAATCGCTGATTGCGGGTTCACCTCGCCTGCCGCGATCTTTAAGCATGTTGCCAGAGATGAGATGCACCTTCCGTTCCTGATAACAGACCTGTTTTCCAGGGTCATCTGCAAAAGGATGATAGGAGTGTCACCTTACTCATATTCGACTGTAGACGCACTCAGGACAAACAGAATACCGGTGCTGCTGATCCACGGGCAGAAAGACTCTTTCGTCCCGGTAGAAATGACGAAGGAGAATTACGAAG
Organism: Oscillospiraceae bacterium; assembly: GCA_017828855.1. Classification (GTDB taxonomy): domain Bacteria; phylum Bacillota; class Clostridia; order Oscillospirales; family Ruminococcaceae; genus RUG11783. The sequence goes on from JAFZZV010000230.1 coordinate 6,503, forward strand.
CTTGTTCCGGTCCGAGAGAGATAATGATAGTTCCCGAGGCTATACACGGCCTGAGCTACGCGGTCGACAAAGCCAGATATGAGGAGACGGAGAGACAGTTCTGGG
>JAFZZV010000231.1 GCA_017828855.1 Oscillospiraceae bacterium
GAAAAGATCCAGAAAATCATCGACGAGGAAGAGTACACTCCGAACTGGTTCGCCCAGGGACTCAATTTTAAAAAGACGAGGACCATAGGACTGATCCTGCCGCAGAACATCAATTCAGCCAACATGGAAGTGGCAAACGCGGTAGAGGAAGTCGCCCGCCAGAAAGGGTACATCACTCTGATATGCAACATGGAGAAGGATCCGCGCAGAGAGAAGGAGTATCTGGATCAGCTGATTACCAGAAAAGTGGACGGCCTGATTTTGCTTTATTCCACTCTGAACGAGGAGTATGCCAGCTGGATCGAGGAGGAGAATGTGCCGGCGGTTCTGATCGGCGAGACGAGGGCCAGAGACAACTGGGATTCGGTGTTCGTGGACTGCAGGGCCGGTGCTGCGGAGATGACGGCTCATCTTATCGAGTGCGGACACAGGCGAATCGCAATGCTCTGCGGCAAGGATCCGGAGCCTGAAGCAAAGGCAATGCTGCAGGGTTACAAAAACGTACTCAAGGCAAGCGGCATCAAGGTCGAGGAGACGCTCATCTATCAGGTCAACAACAACATTGAGGGCGGCTACATCGGCATGAAGAGGATGATCGGAAGGCTTCCTAAGAAACCGGATGCTGTCTTTGCATCGAGCGATGAGATAGCATACGGAGCCATGGACGCTCTTAAGGAAATGAAGCTGCGGGTGCCGGAGGACATAGCTGTCGCGGGTTTCGGAAACGACAGGATGTCGTCTCTCATGGAGCCAAAGGTCACGACGGTCGAGCTGCCTTACAGAAAGATGGGAATATACGGAGCGAGAATGCTTTTTGACCAGATAGAGGAGAAAGAGGCGAACAAAAAGGCGAAGCCGGCAAAGCGCAGACGCGCGAAAAAGATACAGCTGCAGACGAAGATAAGGATCCGCAAGTCGTGCGGACACAGAGAGAGAATAGGAGAGATGTTCTGATGCTTAAGACAACATTTCTTGGAATGGAACTTCCGAATCCGGTGATGATCGCTGCGGGTCCGTGGAACCGCGACGGCAAAGGCCTCAAGGAGTCTCTGGAGGCAGGCGCCGGCGCTGTCGTGACTGAGAGCATCGTCAGCGACACCTATCTGGACGTAAGACCCCGCATATCCTGCGACAGACTCGGTGCGGAGAACATAAGAATGTACAGTGACATACAGGTCGAAGGCTGGGAGAGGGAGATGGACATCGCCAAGTCAGCAGGCGGCGTGGTGATCGCAAGCATCTCCGGTCACACCCCGTCGGAGCTGGCTTATCTTGCCAGCAAGATGGAGAGGTTCGGCGCGGACGCGATCGAGCTGAGCGTATCGAATCCGGCCGCCGAGTCACTGGAAGTAGTTGCCTCACACGCTGACATTCTGTTCGACATGACCAAGGAAGTCGTGTCAGCGGTCAGCATACCGGTCATGGTCAAGCTTTCCCAGAACACCACCAATATTTCCAAGGTTGCAAAGGCAGTAAAAGCCGCCGGAGGATCCGGCGTCACAGCCATAAACACAGTCAGAGGAATACTGGGTGTCGATCTTGAGAAAGCAACACCTTCACTGTCCACATACGGAGGAATATCCGGAGAATACATCAGGCCTCTGGGTCTGGCTTCGGTCGCTACGATAGCCCAGACGGTGGATATTCCTATCTGCGGAGTGGGAGGAATAAGCTCGGCTCAGAACGCTCTCGAGTACATGATGCTGGGCGCGTCGACCGTTCAGGTGGGCACCGACGTGATGATTCAGGGCAAGGAATCAATCCGCAAGATAGTACAGAATCTGGAAATATGGGCACAAAATCATAACATAGAAAACCTGGAAGAAATACGCGGAAAGGCTCTCGAAAACCTGAAAGCGTTCGACGAAATGAAGTTCGAACCGGCAGTCAGCCACGCAAACGGCGTTCCCTGCGGGGAAAACTGCAGCCTGTGCGTGAACGCCTGCATGTATCAGGCGATTTCGAGACGCGGAGATTCGATCAGCATTAACAGATCCAAGTGCACGGGATGTGGCCTTTGCACTTCCATCTGTCCAGCAAAAAAGTTAAAATTGGACCTTTAATGAGCTAAAACCCTCTTGTATTTTTAAATAAATGTTAATATAATATGGTTGATAAGTATGTAACCGGTTTCACTGACTTTTGAGCTTATAGCGAAACGGTAACGTATATAATTTTTCATCATATTTCATCAAGAAAAGGAGGATGAATCATGTATAAGTGTAGTTTAGAGAGAATGTCAGACAAGATCAGAACATTCTCAAAGTTTGGTGACGCAGGTCACGGCGGCATCACCAGGTATTCACTGTCACCAGAAGCTCACATGGCAAGAGATGAATTCGTAAGAAGAATGGAAGCTATCGGCGCTAAGATCGAATGCGACGACTGCGCTTGCCTGTATGCTACTCTGGAAGGTTCAGATCCTAACGCTAAGAGAATCGTTATGGGTTCCCACTGCGACTCAGTAAAGAACGGTGGTAACTATGATGGTATCGAAGGTGTAATGACCGGAATGGAAGTACTGGAAACAGTAGCTGCTGAGAACATTCCTCATAAGCACCCTCTCACAGCGATGATCTGGACTAACGAAGAAGGTTCACTGTATCCACCAGCAATGATGGTATCAGGAATCATCTGCTATGACTATCTGCCTGACTATCTGAAGCCTAACTTCATGTATGACAACATGATGGCTTCAAAGCCAATGGACAAGTCAGAGTTCGCTAACTTCGGAGAAGCTCTTGCTGCTTCCAAGTACAAAGGCGACAAGGCTAACAGAATCAGCCCTGACAAGTACTGCGCAATGTTCGAGACTCACCTCGAGCAGGGCCCAATCCTCGAGGACAACGGCAATGAAATCGGCGCTGTTCAGAAGGTAATGGGTATGTTCAACTACAGAGTAAGATTCCATGGATTCACTGCTCACGCAGGCACA